>NZ_DATCVJ010000584.1:0-19565 GCF_036566945.1 Chitinophaga sp.
GAGAGAGCTGATTCCGGCCGATGCCCCTGGCATGTTTGCCCTGGACTCCGATCCGGAGGTGGTGCGTCATTTGCCCGGTCAACTCATTACCACGATGGAAGAAGCCCGGGGAAAAATCAATTTCATCCGGCAGCAGTACAAAGAATTGGGTATTGGCAGATGGGCAGTGATTGAAAAAGAGAGCAACCACTTTGTGGGCTGGGCGGGATTAAAGCTGATCACTACTCCTTTTAATCATCATGTCGACTACTACGATCTGGGTTATCGGTTTATAAAGGCATATTGGGGCAAGGGCTATGCTACTGAATGTACGGTTGCTTCGCTCCGTTATGGATTTACGCAATTGAAACCCGAGGTGATTTATGCCTGTGCAGATGTGGCCAATATTGGTTCCAACCGGGTGCTGGAAAAAACCGGATTTACGATGCAGGAAACTTTTTATCACGATGAGGTGCTGCATAACTGGTTTAAGATCAGTCGGGAGGAGTGGCTACAGCGTTACTGAGGGGGCCATACTGACTGAGGTGTAGTTACAGCGGGCTGCATTAACTTGCTGTACACAAATAAGGAGCCGGTGTTACAATCCTTTACCCTCAATCAGTATCCCATTTATGAAGATTAACAGCATACAGTTCTTACGCGCAATAGCAGTTATCCTCGTTGTACACGTACACGCTATTGATACACAGGAAGCTTTTTCCGTATCTCATCAGCAAAAATTTTATTTCCTGGAAAACTTTGGCGCCATAGGGGTGGACTTGTTCTTCGGGATATCGGGTTTTATCATCAGTTATGTGGCGAACAGTTATTTTGGTGCCAGGGAAGGGGTTGATTTTCTGAAGAAACGCTTTATGAGAATCAATCCTATCTATTATGTGGCCAGTTTACTGTTCATGGTACTGTTCTGCTTTTTTGACAAGTTCTTTCCAGTGGCAGTGGTACTTAATGGCCTGAGGGATACCGCATTGATGTTGCCGATATTAAATTCGCAAACCTGGTTAGGACCTATTTTAATAGTAGGTTGGTCACTTAGCTATGAGTGGTGGTTTTACGTGTTGTTTTTCATATTGATTTTATTCCGTGTAAAAAATAAAGCATTATTGCTGTTACTTGTTATTCCGGCACTGGTAGTCATAGGCCGACTTTTACATCCGCAGGATTTCAGGGCCATATTTTATACCAATCCAATTATGTTGGAATTCCTTTTTGGTGTTATTATTTACTGGTTGTACCGGCACGCCAAAGTACCTACCGTGGTGGCGGCGACGTTGTTGATATTGGGTTTAGGCGGCTATGTTTATAATATTTTACATGGTTTTGGAGATATCTCCGAACTGGGAAGTGTGACCAGTGGTACTGGTAGTTTGAAACGTGTATTGTTGTGGGGATTACCCAGTGCATTTATTCTTGCCGGTTGTATTTTTCTGGAGAAGAAAGAAGTATTTTCCAAACTATGGAATAACCGCTTTGGTTTGCTCGTAGGAGATGCGTCTTATTCTATTTATTTAACGCACTACACACTATTTTATTTACTCTCACAGGTATATGTACAAACCGGCTTTTTCTGGAATCCGGATCTGTCCATTGTTGTACATATGGTGCTGGCAATAGGCGCGGGCATTTTGTTCTACCAGAAGGTAGAGCGTCCGTTGCTGAAGCTGCTGCATTCCAGGCCGCCTGTACAACAACCTCCTGTCCACGCTGCTATGCCATGACTCAATATCAGGGGGTATTGGGTAACCAGCCCCCTCTTTTCATCCACCAGATCATAGGGTCCAGCCATTCGTATACGGGTAACCGTTGGGTGAATCCATGGTTGCCGGTAGGATAAAGATGCAGTTCTGCTGGGATACCACCTTTAATCATGGCCTGATAGAAGGCAATGCTGTTATTCACACTCACTACTCCATCATCGTTGGTGTGGGTAATATAAGCTGGTGGCGTATTGTTATTGATCCATTCTTCATTGGAAAAGAACGCTATTTTTTCCGGCGTAGGATCGGCGCCGAGCAAACTTGTTCTCGAACCTATATGAGCCAGGTCTTTATTCATGCTGATCACCGGGTATACCAGGATCATAAAATCCGGGCGCAGGTCTGTATTTTCTTTATTGGGAATATAGCTTTTGCCGCTGTGTGTACCGAGTGTAGCCGCCAGGTGTCCGCCGGCGGAATAGCCTGCGATACCAATCTTATTCTTATCTATTCCCCATTCCGCCGCATTCATTCTCACCATTTTAATGGCTTGCTGGGCATCCTGTAGCGGTCCCATGCTTTTGTCGCGCATGGTGGCATCTGAAGGGAGCCTGTATTTCACGACAAAGGCGGTAACCCCTTTGGTTTTAAATGCTTCTGCTATTTTAGTGCCCTCTTCATCAAAGGCGAGAAAGGCGTAAGCGCCGCCTGGAAAGATGATGATGGCTGCACCATTGGGTTTTTCCGGCTTATAGATCGTAATCGTAGGAGCATCTGCGGGGGCTGTTTTGCCGATACTGTTAGGAATAGAATCTTTATAGAGTGGGCGTATTTCCTGGGCTTCCGAACGAGTAACAAATAATGCCAGTGTAAAAACAAAAAGGGCCAAAAGTTTTTTCATGCGCAGATAATTATGTTGATTTATCTGTCAAAAGAAAATTTTTTGGCCCTTGTATATGTTTTACAATCCGAAATACAAAATGATTAACAATTGACTAACTATTTTTCGGCCACTGCCAGCAGGAACCAGGCAGCATGTGGCAGCCATTGTTCTGCCCAGCGCCAGTCGTAGTCTTTCCCGGTGCTGGCATAGGAAAGGTTGAAATCAATATCTGACTCATTCTCCAGTCCCGAGGTAATACCGTTTACAATGCCCCCGGGCGCATTGGTATATTCAAATGTGCCGAAGAAGCCATAGGCGGGGTTATTATGTCCGCTGCCCTGTAGCATACAGGCGTCATAGGGGTTGAGTCCCAGGATCCAGTTGAGCTGGTTAACAGCCAGCGTTTCCAGGCTGTCGTGCAGGGGTTTATCGGCACTAAAAAAGTGGGCAGCCATTCTCGCGGCGGTGGCTACAGATGCCAGTCTTGCGTTTTCGCCCTGCCACCATGGCGATGCTTCGCTGCCATGCGGGAAGAAAAACGTTGTTTTCCGGATACCAGCGGTATCTTCTGTGTATTGGCGGCTGTAGCCGAAGGGGTTGTTTACTTCAGCTGTCAGTGCCAGTTCATATTGCATATACCGGCGGATGGTTTCTTTTAGCCGGGGCTGCAGGGCCTCTGGTGCCAGCGGGTAAAAATTCAACAGGCTGATCACCGGCAAACCTGCATCTGACGGGTGAAAGAAGGGCCTGTCTTTATCATCCGCCCGGAAGTAGTTGATGTATTTACCGCTGGAAATTATTCTGTCCATCAGCTGCTGCGCCCTTCTGGCGGCGGCGGCCAGGTACACCTGCTTCTTCGTTGCCTTATACAATTCTGTGGCGGCACTCAATGCGCAATAATCATCTACAATATTCTCTTTACCATCGTTGGTCATTTTGCTGTTTTCCTTTTCCAGGAAAGCAAAGGCGGCTTCGGCTGTTTTTAGGTAAGTCGCGTTCGTGTATTCACCGGCGGTATCATAGGTAGATGCAATGGCCAATGCGGCGATAGAAAGGCCTGCTCCTGAGCGATAGCTCGACTGATAGCTACGCCAGTTATCTTCTTCTTCCACGTGACTGTACACCTGATCTTTTGATTGTTTGATGCGATAGCCTTTATCTTCTGCGCGGATTACCCGGTCTTTCGCCTGTTTGCCGGGGCCGGGCGCATTTACAGAGCGGTAAAAGGAACCATTGGGCGCTTTCAGACGTACCAGGTAGTCGGCGCCGTACATGGCTTCATCGAGTATCCTGCGCAGGTATTGGCGGTAATCAGTGCCCGGCTTTTGTCTTAACAGCGCTTCTGTTTTCAGTAAACTCCACACGGTAAGGGAAATCTGCTGTGGGTTAAAATAAGTGGAGAAAGACAGGTGAGAGAGGTGTTTACCGTAATCGCCGGTCGCATCATACCAGCCTCCGTGGGCGTCTATGGTATCTGTGGTTTTACCGGACAACAGCAGGTGATGATCTGCCTGATCCAGCAGGCCGGAACTTCTTTGTCCTTTGAAGTAATAGACTACATCTGAAATAGTAGCCTGCTCCAGTACATTTTTATTAATAGAGAAGGGATAGGAAGACACCGGCTTACCGGCTACATTTATACGCACCAGGTAATTCCCGGTGGTTTTAAATGCGCTGAAGTCAATGGTCCAGAAAAGCCAGTGTTTCCATTGGTTCACCGGACCACTGTAAGTAACTTTTCCTTCGTATACCTTTTTTCCGGTGGCTACCTCCAATAGTTCAAAACTATTGACGAGCACTTTTGTATCAGCAACAACGATGGCCTGTTTAGGCTGATTGTATTCGTAACCGATATGATTGATCAGTACTTTTACCGGCTGGGCTGTGGCGATTCCCGATAGCAGCAGCAGGAAGCAGGTGATGTGTATGGCAAATTTCATGATGGATGATTGTAAGGAGATAAGGTTTGTGATAGTAATATCTCTCTAAAATAATCAATCGATCATTAAGAAAAGTGGATAATAAATCCACCTGCATTTATCTTTTCAAAAAAAAACGGGAACCCTGTCACGTTTTGCCCCCGTTCTCTGTCTTATTAACGTAACATATCAATTAAAAAATAAAAACTACAAAAAATGCAACAGAGAGTTTCTTATCAAGATACGACCAAAGGGCTTTTTGACGGATTATTGAAGACCGAATTTTATTTTAAAAAATCCGGCGCCGATCTGAAATTGCTGGAACTGATGAAGTACCGGATTTCCCAGATCAATGGTTGTGCATACTGCCTGGATGTGCATCACAAAGAATCTATCCACATGGGAGAAACAGAGCAGCGGTTGCATTCATTAATCACCTGGAGAGAATGTCCTTACTACAGTGATAAGGAAAGAGCCGCGCTGGCCTTTGCCGAAGCACTCACCAACACCAGCCGTGAAGAAGTGAGTGACGAATTATACACCACCTTATCTGACTTATTCTCCAAAGCAGAGATAGCAGATCTCACGGTGGTCATTGCTCAAATCAATGCGTGGAACAGGATTAACAAAGCATTTCGCACTACACCTGGTAATCATAAAGCAGGACAATTTTAATTTTATTATACCATGACATCATCCAACAAAAACAATCAGCACAAAATGGCTTTCATCATCTGGCTTGCCATTTTTCCACTTATTACGCTTACGTTCTATTTATTCGGCGACCTGCTGTTATTGCTGCCGCTAGTGTTAAGAACATTTATACTCACCATTATTATTGTTCCAACGGTATTCTATATTATTGTACCTTTTTACACCAGGCTTTTATCTGCCTGGTTCAAATAACCTAAATTATCTGTGTTGAAAGATTATCAGACCATACTATTTCCGTATGCCTATAATATTCTAGGCGCTGTAGAAGATGCTAAAGATGCTATACAGGATGTATTATACAATTACCTGGCGGCCTCCAAAGAACACATAGACAATGAAAAAAACTATCTGATTAAAAGTGTGATCAATCGGGCCCTTAATATCAAACAAAAGAAAAAACAGGTGAAGTTGGGTGATGTATGGCTACCGGAGCCCGTGACAACAGAAGGGGCCGATACCAATATCAACCTGCATGATGTTGCCTCCTATTCCATGCTGGTATTGATGGAGCAACTAAACCCAAAAGAAAGGGCAGTATTTATTCTGAAAGAAAGCTTTGGTTATTCACATGAAGAAATTGCGGAAGTACTGGCTATTACTGTAGAAGGATCACGGAAACTGCTGAGCAGAGCACGTACAAGGCTACACGAATCCCGGCAGCCGGCTACCAACCGGAAAAAAGTCCCTTCGGATATGCTGAACAATTTCATTCATGCTATCAGGAGCCGGGATACGGCAACCCTCGAAAACCTGCTCTCCCGTGATGTTACCTTCTTTGCAGATGGTGGTAGTAAAATGAATGTAGTGAAAAAGATCTCTATTGGTTTGCACGAGGTGGCAGCGCTGTTGCTATATATTTATGAGAAGTACGATTCCGGTTTCACGATTGTACAGTCGGCCGTCAATCATCAGCCCGCACTATTATACTACAATGAAACGGTGCTGGTAGCCTGCCAGATACTGGGTGTTTCGGCGGAAGACGGCAAAATATTCCAGGTCAGCAATGTAGTAGATCCGGATAAATTAAAATCTATTTCATTGAGCTAAAAGTAGTTTGGGTGGAACGTTACAACAGTTCCACCCAGGATGTTTCCAATGGTCACCAACGTTGTCCATTGGCGGTTAATTGTTTCCTATATGCTTAACCGTTATTTAATTTCCACTGCGGTGCAAAAACGATTTTTCCGCGTATTTTTAAGTATAAACATTTTTCCACTATGAAACAGCAAACCCTTTTTCTGGCACTAGCCGCGTTCTCTTTTTTTGGTTGCAAAAAAGACCTGGTAAATCCAACTGCGAACACCGGCATTGAAACAGGTCAAAACAGCCTTGCCGCCGGCACTTTAACCGTGTCCCTCGCCGCATGGATGGGATCTATTGCAGACAACACCAATATCAGCAATTTATCTATTCCCGGCACGCATGACAGCGGCGCCCGTACAGAGCCGGTTAGCGGTACCGCCAAATGCCAGAACCTCAGCATCCGTGAACAGCTGGATGCCGGCACCCGCTTCCTGGACATCCGATGCCGTCACATTGGAGATGCATTTGCTATCCACCATGGTTCTATTTATCAGAACTTAAACTTTACAGATGTATTAACCGACTGCTACAACTTCCTCGCCACCAACCCCACAGAAACCATTGTGATGTGCGTAAAAGAGGAATATGATCCCTCCAACAACACCCGCACATTTGAACAAACATTTGATAGCTACACCGCCCTGCAACCATCCAAATGGTACCTGGGCGACGCCGTACCCAACCTGGGTTCCGTAAGAGGCAAAATTGTACTGTTGAGAAGGTTCGGCGCTTCCAGCACGCCTAAAGGTATTGAAGCCACCAACTGGGCCGATAATACCACCTTCTCTATCAATAACGCCAACTCCAGTTTGCGTGTACAGGATCAATATGTAGTACCTGATAACAACGCCAAATGGACAGGCATCAGTAACCTGTTGACCGAAGCAAAAAATGGTACGACTTCTGTTTTGTACATCAACTTTACCAGCGGCTACAAATCGCTGATCTTTGGTATTCCCAGTATTACCACTGTTTCCAATAATATTAATCCGAGGATCAATACCTATTTCACCAGCAATCCCCAGGGCAGATATGGGATTATTCCGATGGATTTTGCAGCAGCAGACAGGAATACGTTGATTATTAATACGAATTTTTAGGCGAAGAAATATTTAGGCATTTTAACTAATGGTGGTCATCAACAAATGGCCACCTTTTTTCTTATCATTGATTAGGCATCCCAACCTTTGAACCTTTTTATTGTAGATTTGTTAAATCAATGGACTCCCAAAAAGTAAACATATCCTTTGACTCAAAATAACCTTATATAGCAGATGTAATAATACACCCTGATATTATTTAATGGAGTGAATGAAAACCCTTTCTTGCTCCGACACCTGGTTAGCAGCACACCTGCGTGTACGTCTGTGCTGTGGTTAACGGCATTAGCTAGTACGATGCAAACCGGGTCCCATTCCAAAAATAAGAACAGGCGACGGACTGGAACCGCACTATATAGTTAATGCAGATCCAATTATCCAGTGGTGTGGCGATTTTCCTGCATTTCTACCCACACAGGTGGCTAACCTGACGAGCACACTGGCAATGATTGTATAGTATCGCAGGTTCCAATCCCGCCCTGTTCATGTAGCCGATGTTTCAGATAGTTTATCTTGTCATGTGACCGTATTTATAGTCACATGATCAGTAATAAATTAAATATTTGGGTATATTAGTGTGAAAGACTGTAGCCATCGTCCCGTTCCTGCATACCTAAAAAAAAGTCTGTACCCGACCCATGAATAAAGCCACAATAAAAAAATTTCTGATTTACTTCCTGACAAGGGATATTCCTCTTACGCTGATTGCCTTTGTTTTTATGTCTACCGACCGAAGGGAGGCATTGGCTGGCCTTTTGCCAATGATCTTATTTTACAGCCTCCCACTTACCATCATTAATGGGTTGCTCTTTGCATGGCCATATGCCTACGTCCTGAAGCGTTGTGCGGAAGCGGAAAAGCGCACTCCCTATAAATGGTACCTGCTTGGTTTATTACTCCTGGAAGTAGTATTGTTCAAGGTCTGCGTCTATGACAGTATGCCCCTGCTATTTGTAATTGTTGCTTTTATTTACGTGGTGGCTTTCACCTGGGTATATTTCAACAATACCTTTAAAGAAAGAGATAAAAAGATTTCCGGATCAGCCAATCATTAGCTTGTCTTCCTGAAAATATTCCTTCACTGCCGACACAAACGGTGGTATCAGCGGATGCTTCTTCTGAAGCGTAGCCACCCTCCAGGCTCTCTTCCTGAGAGGTGACTTCAACGGCATGGTCACGATATCTTTATGTTTCAAATAAGGTGCAATTACCCAGGTAGCGAAAATAGCAAGGCCCATACCGGCATTCACCATTTCAATGATGGCTTCTGTTAACTGTATACGGGTGATGGTTTTCGGGCCTGTTTCCCGGAAAAACTCTTTTGAAAAATGATTATGTGAACCATATGCATCATATACCAGCAGGTGCTCTGTCGCAAAATCAGCTGCCGTGAGCGCCATTTTGGTACGCGTGAATGGATGGTTACGTGGCAGTACCACAACGAGGTTATCTGAAAACAAATTCGTGGTATGGATAGCCGGATGATCTGGTTTTTCTGAAACAATCGCCAGATCCAGTTCGCCATTGAGCAGGTATTCCAGTGGTCTTTGTGTAGCGGCAGCCACGATGGATATTTCCACCTGCTCCATCTGAGATTTTAAGCGGGTGATAATTTCCGGTAACCAATGATAGCAGGTGTAACACTCTGTGCTGATACGCAGACTGGATAACTTTCCTTTTTTGTAGGCAAGAATATCCTCATTCAATTGCGACAACTGCGGCAGGATGCTGCCGGCGCCTTCCATAATACGTCTTCCTGCATGGGTGAGCAACAGCTTCTTATTTACCCGATCAAAAATTTGCAAACCCGTTCTATGCTCCAGGTCTTTCAACTGATGACTTAGGGCCGACTGCGTAAGAAACAGGCTATCGGCAGCTTTGGTCAAAGATCCATGTTCTACAATGCGCTGCACCAGCAGCAGGTCGTTGCTTATAATCATGAATATTTTTAATTAAAAATACTAAAACTATTCATTTTCTTCATGACATATGACAACCTACCTTTGACAGATAAAAAATATAATGATGGAAACAGTCATAAAAAAATTCACTGAAGCAGACATAGACAGTGCTTTTGAACTGGCAATCGCTACGCAGCGACCTTTGTTGATCGACTTCTGGAATACCAATTGCAAAGGGTGTGAACGGATGGATGCTGTCACCTATGAAGATGCAGCTGTACAGGAATACCTGGATCAGCATTACGTATTGGTAAAGTACCACGCAAGTAAAATAACCCGTAATTTTATCAAAGCCTATCTCCCTAACGCGCTGCAATGGACACCAGCGCTATACATATACTCACCTGATGGTGCCGTTGTACGAAATATAGCAGGTTATCTTTCTCCCAAACAATTTATTATTGAACTATCAATTGGTCGTGGCGCCATGTTAATGCGTAGGGGAAAACATGCGGAGGCATTAGAGCTGTTCAGTAACCTTTCCCTTGCAGCAGCATACCCGGTACTGGATCAGGAAGCGATGTACTGGGCGGGTGTAGCTTCCTTCTTTGCCAACGGTAAAGCGTTCGCGGACATAGTGCCTTACTGGAATAAGCTCCTGGCTACTTATCCCGGCTCCACCTGGGCAGAAAAAGCGGATATTTTACCGTCAGTTATCTGATTATTTTAAGAGAAGGTGTCTCCAGTATTTCCTGAAGACACCTCTCCTGCATTATTTGACGGTGGTCAGCAGCCCCAATTGCTGTAAGGCAGTAACGCCGTCATCCAAACCAACTTCAGATACAATTTTACCGTCTTCAATTTTAAGTACAGTGGTACCGGTAAAGTGCATCTTCTTCCCTGTGGCCTCCGGCAAAGATCCTGCTAAGAAGTCGCTGAAAGCAGGGCCCGTATGCGTACCGCCGCCTTCCCAGCGCCCCACTACATAATCACCTTCCGCGATAAGGTCTGCTGCTCCCCAGAAATTCAGATCCGGAAAAGCGGCACGGAAATCCGTCATAAAGGCTTTAATATCCTCATGTCCTTTTCTCGGTTCGTGCAATGAATAATGCAACAGCATATCTGGTGCTGCCAACTCCTGAACAATTGATAAGTCAACCGTTTCACCCCAGAAGCTGGTAAACCAGCGTCCTACTATTGCTTTGTTGATTTCTTCTCTTGATTTTTCCAGTGTTCCCATAATTTTGAATGTTTAATTTTTAACGTGTTTTAATTCTTTCCTGCATTCAAAAGTACGGGGAGCCATAGCGGATAGTAACCCGGTTCTTGCGGTTTTAAATAATTCGTGAATTTTGTATATAATAATCATAGTCGTAAATTGATACCAGAATTCTCATTTTAATAAGCGCGAAGACACCTCATGGAGCAAGTACAAGTTGGTAAATGTGTGTACATTCTGAATACAGGAAAGAACCTGTATAAGATTGGCAAGACGCAGGACCTGCATAAGCGGTTGGCGGCTTATCATACACACTTACCCGTTATGTTTCGTGTCATCAGGCAGTATGCAGCCCTGAATATGAGCGAGCTGGAAGAAAGTCTGCATATCGTTTTTCAACACAAGCGCGTAAAAGGAGAATGGTTTGAATTAAGTAAAGACGACCTGATCATCTGCGACAATGTGGCCAGGAACTATGCCCTGCAAGGGTTACAGAAACAGCCCCGTAAGTATACCGATATCACTTTTAGTGATAACCCCATGCTGCAGGTAATGGAAGCCAATGAAAAATACCTGCAGGATTACTCCCGGATTGTAGATGACATCAAGCTGGGACTGAATAACAATGAAGTATTTGAGTTACACGAAGGCACGGTGAGCAAGGTGATTATTGAAACAGTCAGGAGACTGCTGAGATACCGCACCCCCAATTCCGAATTCCTGGGCAAATGGCTACGTGTGGCCAGCGAATTGAGTAGTAACACCAGCGAGAGTAGCATTCTTCAAAAATACAAAGGTCAGGTAAGCCGATCTACCATACAAATGATCAAAAGGATATTGCATAATCAACTGTACTGATATCAATTTTTTGTTCGCTTTTGTACAATTTTACCTGTTCCCCGGGAGTGATCTTTGTAAGAAACAAATTAAACTTATGAAACTTAAGCTCCCTGTGCTACTGTTTATCATGGTTGTATGCTCCTTTAACGGTATCGCACAATCCCAACAGCTTTCAAATTTAGAAGATGCAAAGAAAGCGATTGCCCAGGCCAATGCCATTCATTTCAGTCTGTTCGCTAAAAATGATGGATCTATTCTGAACCTCTATACAGAAGACGCCTGTTTATTAATGCCCGGTGCTCCGGCTTTCTGCGGACATGATGGACTTGCTAAATTCTTTAATGATGTGTATGCCGCCGGTTCCAGAAACGGTAAGATTACCACCCTCGATGTGTATGGTGATGGAGGCGATTTTGTAACGGAAGTAGGGCTCACGCAGGTTTTTGATGGTAATGGAAAAATGCTGGGTGAAGGCAAATACATCGTAGTATGGAAGAAGACGAAAGACGGCTGGAAAATGTTCAGAGACATGTATAACAGCAGTCAACCTAATTAATCAGCTTTCCGGTCCAAAGGATTCCCTTGGACCGGGAATACTCCTTCCCCCGATCAACGTCCGGAACGGACTTCCGACGGTGTTAATCCTGTGAACTTTTTAAATTCCTTTATAAAATGTGCCTGATCGAAGTAGCCACAATCGTAAGCAATAGCTGTCAGCGACACCTCAGCTGTATGAACAAGTTCCAGGCTTCTGTTGAAGCGCTGAATATGGAAAAATGATCGCGGTGTAAGTCCCACATGGTCGAGAAACAATTGTTGGATATAGCGCTCTGAAAAGCCGTATTTGTCCGCCAGGAATTTCATATTAAACAATTCGCCTTCCGCCTCAATATGACCACATATGCGTTCGAGAAGCGTAACTTTATTATCCAGCTTTTTGCTTTTACGCAATCGTTGAATCAGGAACTGATCCAGCTCCCTCACTTTCTGTTCCAGCGTACCGGCATGAATTAACTTGTCATAAAATTCGCTGGATTCCTTTCCCAGAACACCTTCCAGGTCTACCGAGTCATTTGTAAACTCCGCTATGGGGTTAGGAAAAAAAAGTGCGTTGGCATAAGGGAAAATCCTGGCGATGAGCACTTCCGTGCCTTTGGTGACACTCAGTCTTGTTGGCTTGGTCAATTGTCCAAGTACTTCTACTTTCGGCATATCTATGGGGCGGCCATTAATAATAGTACTGGCGCTGCCATTAGAAATATTAACGGCAAAATCAATAAATCCACTGGGAAAAAAAGTTTGATTCGTCATATCCTGATCCGTGGAAAATACCCAGTAGCGCTGCACGTAGGGCTTCAGTATGTGAGAGGGAATAAATTGCATAGTAGCGGGAGTTAAATACCAATAATAGGGCTGTCATTTATCAGCAGGCATAGCATACATTAAAACCATTCCGAATATACTTTATTTTTTTTACACGATAATAGTTTCGTCGCTATCTATTGAAAATCAACTGCGAACAATTCCTCCGCAAATTTGTTTTCATGGAATCTTTTAGCCGCATTTCTTCACCTCAAAATAATAATTATGCCTTATTCTCCTTTATTAATCAAACCTTTCAGAGACGAATTAACGACAGTCGGTATTCAGGAGCTGTTTACGTCCGATGAGGTTGATCAAATCATGAAAAAGTCCGGTACCACCATGGTAGTGGTGAACAGCGTTTGCGGATGCGCTGCAGGATCGGCCCGGCCGGGAATCAGACAAGCCTTGGAACATCCCAAAAAGCCGGATACCGTTGCAAGTGTATTCGCGGGGCAAGACTTAGAGGCTACCGCCCGCTTTCGAAACCTTATTGCCGATATTCCACCATCTTCTCCCTCTATTGCGCTTTTTAAAGATGGAGAGCTGGTGTATTTCATTCCCAAACACAGAATTGAAGGACGGGATGCTATGGGATTGGCCGATGATTTAAGGAATGCATTTGACGAATTCTGCTAATCAGCTATTCTCAAAAATGATCAGGCAAAAGACGCACTCCATGAGTGGGTCTTTTGTTTTTTGCGTATCAACGATTTTCCATCCACTGCAAGAAATGCGTCATCTTCTCTTTACCTACAACCAACGATTCTTCCGTAGGCACACTCAGGTGTAGTGCCAGCTTACGTGAGGAATAATGTTCCACTTCTTTAATGGCATCAAAATTCACGAGGTATTGCCTGTTCAACCGGTAAAACTGCCGGGCAGAAAGTTGCGATTGTATCTGCTCTAACGTTTGTGGAACAATATATTTTTGCTGTTGAAAAGTAACCATATAAGGGGAGTCGTACTTGATATACAAATACGCAATATGTTCTGTACGAACGGTGATATACCGGTTGTTATGAAATACGAGGAAACTGGTCTTTCCTTCATTTCTATCCAGCTTTTTAATCAGCTCCTCCCAATCGGACTGTTTGCGCTGCTGAAAGAAATGCTTAAAATTATCCATCTTCTGAAAAGCCGCTTCCAGGTCATTGACAGAAAAAGGTTTCAGCAAATAATCTACCCCATTTGATTTAATTGCCTCCATGGAATACTCTCCGAATGCCGTACAGAAAATCACCGGAGAAGTAATTTTCATCCTCCTGAAAATTTCAAAACACAATCCGTCAGACAACTGCACATCCATAAATATCAGGTCTGGTGGCTCATTGACAGCAAGATAGGCGACCGACTGCTCAATGCTGTTCAACATGGCCACCACCGTCGCATCAGGTCTGATTTTGGCAACCAACCCGGACAGCGATTTAGCTGCTTTTATTTCATCTTCAATTATGACTATCCTCATTGATAACCGGTAGTTTTACAGTAAAAGTGGTGGTTTCAGGAAATACGTCAATGTTCCTGCTCAACAAATGCTGATACCGTTCGTTGATATTTTCCAGCCCGATACCTGTAGATGCCTCAGGCGTGATTTTAGGCTGTACATTATTCTTCACCACAATAAAATCGTTTTCTGTATAGATTTCTACATACAGCGGTTTATCAGGAGCTACCACATTATGTTTGATACAATTTTCCACCAGCAGCTGCAGCGTAAAAGGTGGCATCATGGACTGTTGCCGGCTTTCCGGCACCTGGATATTCACTTCAAATCCCTCCTCAAAACGCGCTTTGAGTAAAAACACGTAAGCATGCAAAATCTTCAACTCTTCAGACAAGCGTATCAGATCCAGTTTTCTGTTCTCCAAAGTAAACCGATAAAAATCCGATAACTTCAGGATAAAATCAACACTATGTTCATCTCCACTCTCCACCATATATTTGAGTGTGTTGAGGGTATTAAATAAAAAATGTGGATTCACCTGTTGTCTTAATATTTCATACTGAGCCGCCAGATTATCCATCCTGGTGCGCTCCAGTTCTATGCTCACCCGTTGATTCTGATAGGTTTGATACAGCAAATGAATAAACATGTAAAAGGTCAGGTTGATCAATACCCCCCGTACTTCAAACATCAGCATTACCGGACCAAAGTTCAGGTGTGTTAATATCAGCTGCTGCAGGTACGACAGCAAAAACATCACAACAATACCTACTACGAGATTCTTCATCAGGGGAAAGAGCGAAAATCCTCTGGCAATTTCCTGTGAAGTATAAACCGGTAAGGTGAGCATATTATAATACCACACAAACAACGAGAAGACGAAGGTGATCAGCGAGTTGGCTATTACCTCATAAATATTATACTGATGCTGTATCAGGTTAGGCAATGATACAATCACGCCTAAGAAAAGAGAGCTTAACCATATAATACGGCCTGAGATCCTGAAGGCTTGTCTTTTTTCCATAGCCTGTCAAAGATATAAGTATTTGGATAACAAGCATAGAAAATGAGGCCATATCCGGCATTTAATACCCTGAACCTGGCATTGTTACCTCCGGAACCGACAGGGCTTAAAATGCCCGCTTAAAAGTACCATAAAGCCAATGCAGTTCGGGGCCCAATTTGTCCGGATCAACCCCTTTTTCGCCGATTACAGGGTATTTCGTTTTCAGGCTTAAAGCGGATACTGTCTCTTTGTGCTATAATACTTTGAAACATGAAATTATCCAACCGCCTAAAAGCATTCGTCTTCTCAACCGTTGTACTAACGGGAGTAGTTATGGCCATATCCTTCACCACACCTGTGGTAAACAATCCTCCGGTAACCGGAGAAATACAGGTACCTCCGGAGGTGAAACAGTTGTTGCAACATGCCTGCTATGACTGTCATTCCAATACACCGCACCTGAAATGGTTCGATAAACTCCCTGTTATTGCCGGGCTGGTAAAAGAAGATATACTCGCCGCACGCAAGCACCTGAACTTTTCTGAATGGGATAAATTGTCAAAGACAGCACAGCAATCTGCCCTCTGGCAAGCATATAACATGATCAACTCCGGCAATATGCCACTGCCTTCCTATGCCGCACTGCATAGTAATGCAAAAGTAACTCCGGCGGAGCTCTCCGGCCTCCGCAGCTATCTCAGCTCCATGCGGGTAACCATTGTCCGCGATAGTGCTAAAAACAGGGAAGCATTGGAGCAATGGGGAAAGCCGGCGCTGTCCGTCCCACAACATCTGGTGTCTGCAAACGGTATCCGTTATATGCCCGAATACCGGCAATGGCAGGTAATGAGTACCACTTCCCGGTTCGACAATACCACTATGCGCGTAATGTTCGCGAACCCCGTTGCCATGCAGGCGATCCGTTCAAACAACATCCATCCATGGCCCGATGGCGCCATTATCGCTAAAGTAGTATGGGAAAAGAATATGGATAGGGAGGGAAACATTCACCCGGGTAAATTTCTGAATATACAGTATATGGTAAGAAATAAAACAACATATAAAGATACCGATGGCTGGGGTTATGCCAAGTTTGATACACCTAACCTTAAGCCATATGGTACTCCCCTGACCTTCAAATCCTGCGCGTCCTGCCACCGGGCAGCCAACCAAACAGGCGGTATTTTCGATCTATCCACTTCAAATTAATATATCCATGCGCGTTATACCATTCATCACCTTTACAATCATCCTGTTTATGGGCTGTTCTACTGCGAAAAAGAATATGCCTGCCATCAGACCTTATGTATTTAATGACAGCGGCCTGCAGGTAATAACGACCATCATCAATGAAAAAGCCGGCTCTGTTTCCATGCTATATGGCAACAAAGCAGCCATGGACTATCACATCAACCACCTCTCGGCACACCAGCCGGAAGAACAATACAGGTTGGTTACCTATCGGGAGCAGGATAACAAATACTGGTTTGGCAGCTATATCAACGGAGCATTGCTCAGCGTGGAAACGGTAAATATGCTGCCACTGGCAAACCAACAACAACCAGCTTATACTATACAAACTTATAACGGATACGCAGCTACGGAAACAGATGCTGCCTCCAGAACAAACTTCATTCAAAACCAGGACCTCGCCTGGTACCCCTGCGATCCATCTACATCTAATTAAAATTATAACACATGAAATCATTGATATTATCCGGCATGCTTTTCCTCCACACCTTAACAGTATCCTGTAATACCCCGTATCATCATCTTGCAGATACATCAGACAGCACAAAAGGATTTGCAGTAGTAGAACTCTTTACCTCCGAAGGCTGTTCCAGCTGCCCGCCGGCAGATGAACTACTGGCAAAACTTGAAAAAGAAAGTCAGGGTAAACCGCTTTATCTGCTGGCGTTCCATGTAGACTACTGGGATCATCAGGGATGGCGCGACAGTTTCAGCCAGCATATTTTTTCCGAAAGGCAACAGCAATACGCCACCTGGATGCACCTTCCCAGCGTATATACACCACAGATAGTTATCAATGGCAGCAGCGAGTTTATAGGCTCCGATGCCGCCGCCGTGACACAGGCGATCAACAACGGTTTTGCCCAGGAAACGCCGGTCAACTTTTCCCTGCAAACGAAAATAGTAGCGCAGCAAATGGAAGTCACCTGGCAATTGTCATCTTCACAAAAAAACACCAGACTCCTGCTGGCACTGGTGCAAAAGAAAGGACTAAGTAATGTAAGAGCAGGTGAAAATGCCGGTAGAAAACTCTCCCACGTGCAAATAGTCCAAAAGTTAACGACGGTGGATATCCAAAGAACGACAGTGGCGTCACTGTCTGTTCCCCCAGGTTTTAATGCACAAAATTGGGAGCTCATAGGGTGGCTGCAAAGAGAAAAAGATGGCCATATTATCGCAGCTGCGAAAGCGGATCTTCATTAGGTGATATCCGAAGCACAACACTTTAACTATCATTGTCTATATTTATATGACGGGGCGAGTGCAAAACGACACAGATCGGCTACTATTTCCGTACTTCGTTGTCAAATGATTTTATATTTATTATGATAGATTTTTCTCATACTGGGGAACATATTCACTACGTCACGAATTTTCAGGACCTTGTTTCTACGCCATTTAGTGGCGCAATAAATGCGATTGGCTGGACGCGTAAACTACCGGGTGATTTTTCTGAAATTGTTAACAAGGTAGCGCTAAGTGGAAATATAACGGTCATTGAACAAGCCGAACTTTATGAACTTCAGTTGAGTAAACAAGGGCAACTTGCCCGTGAAATTCTTTTAAATGACTGGAAGATGTTACAAGCTCATGGTGCATCTCCCATCCTTAATGTGATCAAATACTATGATCAGGATGATACCTACCCGTTTTTCCCAACCGATGTTTATTCCTTTCATGTAGATCGCTCTCCCATACCAGTCGATACTTTTTTATGTACTTACTATGGCGAGTCCAGTGAAATACTGCCAAATTCACAAGGCAAAAAGAAAGTGCTTATTCCAGAAATACGGGATGAACTCAAAAAACTATATGATGGACCAGCCGAAGGTTTTGAATCATTCTTGAGTGAACATTTCTTTGATCTGCATTATCAGGCTAAACCTGATGCACATCCCATAAGCTTAGGTCTTGGTAACCTGTGGAGGTTGGCGGTTGATCATCCTGAAAGCCAGGTTCCTCCTTGCCTGCACCGGGCGCCAAAGGAAAAACCTGGACAAAATAGGTTATTGATGATCTGTTGAACACAAATCCGGCAGACCCATGTCGATTCAATTTATAGCAGGTTGGAAGCAGATTCTTTTTCTCTCATTTAACCTTCTTGAACTTAACCCTTCCGAAGGGTACCTTAAAAACTGACACTATGCATCTTAGTCAAAAACTCCTCTCCGGAAAACGAAAGTACCTGTGCGGATTGATACTACTCCTGTTTATCTCGATAGTCTGCGTGGCTTTCAGTATGGGGAGAAGTAACGACTTTGATATCGCCAGGAGGGAAGTTTTACTCCGCAGGATCGGACATGAACTACTTTTACAGTCGGGCGATAGTACGTCAAGGGTGCTCCCAATAAAAAAAATCGCCGAAAATGAATACCAGATCAGGTTTGAGAAGGATCTTACTTTTCGACCGGACTCGCTGATGAATACTACCCGGCGTTTGTTGGCCCTGGACCCGCTCGCAAGTGATTATGTTGTTAACGTTCTGAACTGTAGCAACTCCAGTGTAGCCTACGGATACGCTATATCCAAAAATACAAAAAACGATATTGTAACCTGCATAGGAAGGAATCAACCCAGGGCATGTTACATGATCGATGTTAAATTCAAATCAACAGGAATAAATACAGCAAAGAATGGATATCTTCTGGGCATCCTGCCACTTTTAGCATTTGTTGGTTTTATTTTTTTCAGATCTGTTAAGCCACGAAAAGCTTTACCTGAGAATCGTCAGCATATGAACATGATTACTTTTGGCTCGGTCTTGTTTGATGCGGAGAAACGGCAGCTGATAATAAATGAAAAGACCGTAGATCTGACTGAAACTGAAACGCGGCTGCTACTCATTTTCGCGTTGTCGCCTAACGAGATTATAGAGAGAAGCCGGTTGCAAAAAGAGATATGGGAAGATGAAGGTGTTATTGTGGGGCGTAGCCTGGATATGTTCATATCAAAACTTAGAAAAAAACTGGAATCTGATCCGAATAGCAAAATTGTGGTGATACGTGGCAAAGGCTATAAGCTTGATACACTCCACTCTTAGGTTTAGGCCGGTTTGGAAATTCCTCGTATTTATTTTATCTTACTTGTATAGTTATTCGAAATTACCTGCAAACGCCCGAGCAAATAATATGCAAGAACAAAAAGGG
>NZ_DATCVJ010000585.1:0-11174 GCF_036566945.1 Chitinophaga sp.
TTATGACTGTAATTCCAACAATGCTTCCGTGCAAACGCAAGCCCGCCACCGAAACATTCTACCACGATGTAGTGCAGGGCCTCAGCGCTCCGCAGAAATACCTGGACCCTAAATATTTTTATGATGCTGCCGGCGATGCACTCTTTCAGCAAATTATGCAATGCCACGAATATTATCTGACCGGCTGTGAAATGGAAATTCTAAGCACCCAATCCCCTCAGATTGCACAGGCATTACAAAAGTACGCTGGCGCCTTTGATCTCATAGAACTCGGCGCCGGTGACGCTACCAAATCCATGCATCTGCTGGAACAACTGCTTAATAACAGGGTAGACTATACGTATTTTCCAATAGATATTTCTGCCAACGTGATTCAGCAACTGGAAAAGTCACTGCCGGAAAAGCTTCCGGGACTTCAGTTACACGGACTGAATGGAGAATACTTTCACATGCTCCAACAAGCCAACCAACTCACCAGCCGGAAAAAAGTGCTCTTGTTTATGGGGGCCAACATTGGTAATTTCAGCAGCGCAGCGGCCAGAAATTTCTGTCAGCAATTAAGACAATACCTGCAGCCGGGAGATATGCTGCTCACCGGATTTGACCTCAAAAAACATCCACAGGTAATCCTGAATGCATATAACGACAGCAGCGGTATTACCCGCGCTTTTAATTTTAATATGCTGCATCGTATTAACCGGGAGTTACAGGCCGATTTTGATACGACAAAATTTGAGCATTTCCCGACTTACGATCCAGGTACCGGCGCTTGTAAAAGCTACCTGATCAGCCTAGAGGAACAGGTAGTACATATAGGAGACAGCCTCACCGTGTCCTTTGCTGAAAACGAATCATTGTATATGGAAATCTCCCAGAAATACAGCCTGGAAGAAACGGACCAATTGGCTGCCTTCGCAGGATTCAAACCAGTAGCCCGCTTCTTCGACAGAAAACATTGGTTTACCGACTGCCTCTGGAAATGTATTTAAAAACAATACGTTTAATGCCAGGCGCCCAATGCACGGCGCAGGGCTACAATTTCGCCGGTATGATAACTGGTATGATCCAATAACAATACAGCCTCCCTGAATAAATGCTGCCCGTTTCCCCAGGGAAACGGGCTAAACAAATCCACCCCCGGCGCTTCCAGTAACCCGATGAAGGTGTGCAGGTCTTTATCCACCTGGGTTACACTATGCTTCCAGGCCGCATCATCGGCCGGAGACGTTTCTTCAGGCCAATAAGCTTTAGGCCACTCTATTTCCTTATAATCCGGATTACGGGAAAAATCGAGGATGTCAAACTGGGTAATACGAATATGTTCCACCAATTGCCAGATACTATAAGGCATTTTCGCCGGCACCTCTCCCCGCAAATTGGCAGGCAGCGATTGCACCGCATCCCCGAAAGTTACGTGGGCATTGGCTTTCAATAACATTTCTTTTAACGACTTAACTAAAGCTGGTGTGTTCATAAAATAGGATTTGTTTTGATTTTACATCTATTAAGCTCCTCTATCCCCTTTCATAAAGGTCAGGACTGTTAACAAAGCGACAATACAACAATTATTCCACACAAAAGTTGTAAACGTTTCGTTAATCTAAATTCATTTTGATTGTTTTTAAATACTTCTGATAACGTTCTCATTTGATTTACGTTTTGTGAAATTTGGTATACTATCATTGCACCAAGACCAATCCTTGAACCAAAACTTAGCAATGGCCAAATTCGCTTTAACCTTAACTATCCTACTGACAGTCATTCATCTCACGCTGTTTGCGCAGAGAGAAATCAAAGGACTTACTTACGATAAAGATACCCGAAAACCATTGCAAGGGGCTACTATATTACTGTTTACCGCTGAAAAGTCAATTTTAAAAGGACAGGGTCAATCTGATAAGGATGGTAATTTCTCTATCAATAATCCACCTCCCGGGAACTTCATGCTCACCATCAGTTATATGGGATATACGGCGGCGACCATCCATATAGCTGTTCCTGAAAAAGGGAAAATTACCCAACCAACACTCGCACAAACGGGTCTGCAAAGAAATTCCATCAACCTGAACGGCGTCAATATTAAAGTAATTAAACCTATATACAATATCCGTAAAGATACCATCGAATTTTCCGCCGGTGATTTTCAGACCGCTGAAAATGCTTCGCTGAAAAATCTCCTGCAAAAAATCCCTGGTTTGACTATTGATGCGGATGGCCACTTCTATTTTCAGGGCAGACAAATTAAGGAATTATATATAGACGGGAGAGCCGTATTTCAAAACGCGCCAAATTCCTCCGGTGACCCTCAAAAAGTATCACAGATGCTGCTCGCTAACCTGGTAGATAAAATACAGGTAGCTGATAAAAAAGGATTAGATGGTATGGTGGAAGGAGGAAAAAATGAAAAAGTGATTAATATCACCATCAAAAAAGAAATGAAAAAAGGCATCAACGGAGCCGTGGGTGGAGGATACGGAACGAACGACCACTATAATGTGGCAGGCAATGCCAACCTGTTCAGAGATAACAAACAAATACTGATATCAGGTAACCGCAATAATATAAATTCCTCCAATGGCCCTTTCTCCAATGATGAAAACTTAAACAGAGCAGAGAACTACGGAGGACCATCTACCAGGGGCAATGTTCAGGGTAACTTCTCGCTTGACATCAACAAGAAAATAAAGGTCAACGGGAACATCTCGCACTTCGATGTCAAAAATAAGAACAACCAGTTTCAGCAACGCGATAATATCTTACCCGACAGCAATTTCAGCTACAATAGTAATACACAAAGCACCACAAAGAACGAGTTTAATAGCATGTATGCCACCATAGGGATGCAGGTCAATGAGAATAATTTCGTCTCCATAGATGTAATGGGCACACTTCAAAAAGGTAGTCCCATTTCACAAAATAAATATATCTCCCTGGGGGGGGAAAATAACGATACCATTAATATGGGAAATAACATGAACAGCGAAGATCGAAAAAATAGTGTCGGAAGCCTAGGTGCAACCTACGTTCATACATTCGGAAAAAAATGGGGAAGTACAAATTTCAATATTAATGTAAACCAAAATAATATCCGCGATGAGCAGTGTAATTACAACCTGAATTTCCTGCCGGCAACAGACCAATCTGACACGACCAATCAACAGCTAAAAAATCAACTCAACACTCGAAAAACCACCATGGGATTAAGTTATCAATACCCCCTGGACCCAAGTATGTTTCTATGTATTGCGTATAGATATACCAATAACCTCACACAAAATAATCAGCAGGTATTTGATTTCGATAATATAAAAAATGGCTATGACATCATCAACCAAACACTCACTTACAATTTCCAGAACAGATATATAGTAAATACCCTGAGTACCGGCGTTACCATCAATAAAAATAAATTACAGGGCCAATTACTGATTACCTATAATACCACCAACTCCACCAGCCATAATTATACAGACGGGAAAGAATACCAGCAGAAAATTAATTACCTGGCGCCTAATGCCTCGCTGACTTATAAAATTGATAACTACAAGTCACTAAACCTAAATCTCTCCCGCGAAACACGCGTACCCAACACCGGTAACATGCTGGTACCAGTAATATCTATTCAAAATCCGTTGTACGTACAGTTGGGCAATCCTGACCTGAAACCAACTATCTATAATAGTGCATCGGCAGGCTATCATTCCTTCAGCATTAACGGACTTACTTTTGGTACCAACATTAACCTTGATCTCCCGCAGAATGCGATCACACAATCCGTCTACTCTGATTCTACCGGAAGACAAATTAACCAGGCCGTCAATGTAGATGGTACCTATAATATTTACCAGGATATAACATTGGGTAAGCGCTTCCAGAAAATAGGCCTTACCCTAAACTATAGCTTATGGCCCAGCTATAACCATATTAACACCTTCGTTAACCAACTTAAAAACACCTTTTCGGGTGTTAGTATCGGACAGGTACTCTCCGGTTCCTGGACCTATAAAAAGGTCCTGGAACTCGAAGGAATGATCAATATGCTGTATACCGGCAGTGCCTATTCTATTCAAAACAACGCATACTACGATTTCACCAATTACAATATTGCGCTGTCGGCCAATACCTATCTTCCTTTTGACATCAATTTTGGCGCAGGCGCTACCTATACTAATAATACCAGTCAAAAACAGCAATATGTAGTGGTGAACACCTGGATCTCCAAAACCTGTTTGCCCGATAAAAGCCTGCTGATTAAACTATATGTATACGACCTGTTCAGAGAAAATAAAGCGCTGATGACCATGCAAACATTTACGTATATAGAACAACAGCGGAACAGCGTACTTTCGCGCTATGCACTGCTAAGCCTTTCTTACTTTTTTGGCAAGAAAAAACCCGTACCAGGCCCTAAAACACAACAACCCCTATAAAGATGCCGTCAATGCCCACAATTGGCCACTGTCAATCGTATTGACCCATATCTTATTATCCGCCTGATAACCACGTAACTGTATTTCCGCCTCCTCAAAAGAGAGATCATTCAATACCGCAAACTCTTTGGTGGTGAGCGTTGGGAAATAGGCAAACAATTCCAATCCTTTGGCATAGGTTCTCGCTTTCGCTTCCGGCAGCAATTTATGCAAAGCAGTTGTATAAACGTTGTAAGGCTTGGCGCCATATACCAGCTCCGACCGCCCGTTAGTATCTATAAAAAAGATAGACGGAAAGCCACGAACACCCAACTGTTTTCCCAACGCCAGATCTGCTTCAAATAACCCAGCCGCAGTAGCATTAAAATCAGCCTGTAACTGTAATATATCCAATCCTGCAAAAGCCGCAGATTGCAATACCGGCGCTGGTTTACAGATATTTTGCTGCTGCATAAACAACAATTCCCGCATACGCCGTAAAAAAATGACAGCCTTATGCTTGTCCTGCTGCTGCGCCGCTTTAAACCAGGTAGAAGGTGGATAAGAAGATGGCAAGGGATCTTCCAACCATACATTCCCATCAATCGGCATCTGATAATGCCTGCTCACTTCATCCCAGTGATGCGCCACGTCTGAAGGACCGCTGATCCCACCGGAGCTGTATACATCCCAGGAAGGCAATAATCCTCCCATGTGATAGCTGATATCCAGCACATGCCCGTATTCAAGTTTCAACCGGCGCCATTGCGGCTCTATTCCCCAACAGGTAGAACAGATCGGATCCGTAAAATAAATGAGTTGAATGGGTTTATCGGCAGACTGCCATCCATTCATTACAGGAGCAGTTGTAACAGCAAGACCAGGAATCTCACAAACACCCGTGACCGGGTCACAAAACATAGGTTCATTCATAGCTACAATAATTTACGCGGGCAAATATAAGGGAAAGCATAAAGCGTAAAGCATAAAGCTATTATAGCGAGTGACCACAGTATATGATCACTCGCTATAATAGCTTTTTGCTTTATGCCTTCAGCTTTTGGCTTTTAAATTAGTTCGCTGGTTTTTCCAGTAATTTGAAGAACTGATCCAGCTGCGGCAATATCACGATTCTTGTTCTACGGTTCGCTGCTTTGCCTTCCGGTGTATCGTTGGAGGCAATGGGCAGGTATTCACTTCTACCGGCAGCAGTCATACGCGCTGGTGGAATGTTATATTGATTCTGCAATATACGCACTACAGAAGTGGCTCTTTTCACACTCAGATCCCAGTTGTCCAGTAATACATTCGGACGGTATGGAACGTTGTCAGTATGACCTTCCACCATAAATTCAATATCCGGCTGTGCAATCAGCACCTTGGCAACTTTACCCAATACTTCCTTGGCTCTTTCATTGATATCATAGCTACCACTTTTAAACAGCAGTTTATCAGAGATATCTATATACACCACTCCTTTATCTATCTTAATATTAATGTCCTTATCATCCATATTTCCAATGGCGCCTTTCAGGTTCATGACCAGTTGCATGTTCAGGGAATCCTTACGGGCAATGGCAGATTGCAGATCCTTGATGTAGGCATCTTTAGCACCAATGTTATCAAGTGATTTTTTAATACTTTCTGCCTGAGAACTGGAAATAACAGATAATTCTTTCAGATGGTCCAGCATCTGTGAGTTATTGGTTTTTAATTGCTGCTGCTGTTCTGTAAGATTCGTCATTTTATCTTTATACGAAGCGGCAGCGCGTGCAGCATCTTCTTCACAAGTTCTTAATTTACCATAGGTTGCGCGGTAAAGACTATCCAGTTGAGCGTTTCTGGCTTGTGACTCCCTTAATTTTCTCGGAGCGGAACAGGATGCAAAAATGGTTACTAAAGCTACCGGCAAGGCTAGTTGTGCTACTCTCATAAAAATGTTATATTTTAATAATCTAACAAATAACTATATATGATTAATAAGGGATACAATGGAAGCATTCGCTATATAGCAAATAGCAGGCCGAAGCCCCCATCAGCTCGTTAGAAAAAAGTTAGAATCCACGAAAATGACGGTGTTGAAGCCGAGAAAATTATGTTATGCTTATTAAAGATCCTTTATTCATAAAAAAAAGTTAATGTTTTCTAATATCTAAGTAACTTGTCCGGCAGAGTACACGCTGTATCTATTTTCTATTAATTGCTGAAATGTATGAGAAAGGTGGTTTCTTCGGGTCAACCAACAATAAAGGAAATTGCAAAAAGGCTGAACATCTCTGTATCTACGGTATCAAGAGCGTTACATGATCACCATAGCATAGGTTTAAGAACCAAAACCAGGGTGAAAGAACTGGCCGCTGAACTGAATTATGAACGCAACCAGACAGCTATCTATTTCCAACAGGGTAAAACTTTCACCATCGGTATCCTTTTACCGGAACTGTCGGAGGCTTTCTTTGCCAGCGCTATCAGCGGCATTGAAGATACTGCCTACAGCAACAACTATACAGTGCTGCTGGGGCAATCGCACGATGATGAAGCCCGCGAAAAACAAATCATTCAAAGCATGAAACAACACCGGGTAGACGGCTGTATTGTTTCTATCGGAAAAAATACCAGTAACTACGAACACTTTGAAATGCTGCAACAGGCACGCATTCCGGTAGTTTTCTTCGATCGCATTCCTGATTTGCCCAATATGCACTCCGTTTCCTGTAACCTGGAATCGGGTACCGTGCAGGCGGTGGATTTCCTGCTAAAACAAGGCCACCGCGTAATAGGTATGATCAATGGCCCGGAAACCATGGTTGCCAGCAAGGAACGCGCTGCAGGCTATAGCAGGGCGCTGCACAAACACCGTCTCAAATACGATCCCAAACTGATCGTCAATGCCGACCTTACCGCTGCCGGTACGGACGAAGCCATGCAATACCTGCTGTCACTCAAAAGAAAAGTAACCGCCATCGTTACATTCAATGACTATGTAGCCATGGATGCCGTACAATATGCGTTAAAACAAAAATTGGAAATAAATAAGGATATAACTTTTGTATCTTACGCCAATACACCGGTAAGCGGGTATACGGCATTTCCTCCTGCGGCTTCTGTAGAGCAGTTCCCTTATGAGCAAGGGCAGGCGGCTACCAATATGCTACTATCTCTTTTAAATGGAGAACACGCGTTAAACGATTATCAACGCACTATCATGGAGTCACAGCTGGTGATTCACAACCGCTGAGGTATCTTATTATCGATAACCTTGCCACAGCAGGTGACCGTGGCACAGGTTATTCGACTTCATTGTTCGCTGTCTATAATTGCTGCTTTTCCAGCTTAGTTCACTTTCATATTAATTGCTACAACGATTCTACATGATTTTTTTAACATTCCGTATACGCAAACGCTTGCGTTATCAGCGCAAGCGTTTGCGTAAAGCCCATATTTAAGCAAAAGCGGAAGGCATAATGCAAAAAGCAAAAAGCTACTTTCCCGAAGATCTCCGGGAAAATAGCTTTTTGCTTTTTGCATTATGCATTATGCCTTCTGCTCCACCCAACGATTCACTGTATTCAACGGCGCTTCCAGCACAATTTTATAAAATCCGGAAGGAAGGTCTTTCACGCTCACTTCGGCCTTGTCTGCCGATACAGGTACTTCTCCCAATAGTTTATAAGTATCATGACCACCCGTCTTGTAATTATTGGTCGTGGTCACCCATATTTTCACTTTACCTTTTTTATCGTACGACTTCCACCCCAGCTGTAATATACCCGCTGATAGGGCTGCTGTAGGCTGTGCCAGCGAAATGGCGCCAGTAAGGGGTACACCATCCAGCTCACGGGCATTTTCAACCGGTATTTTAATATTCATAAACTGTGCAATGGAAGGCAGAATATCTACGATGCCTGGTTGCGCTGTTTTAAAATAAGTATTCAATCCTTTGGCATTAGTAACGATCCAGGTAGTACGTTCCCGGTCCGATTGTCCGCCATGACCATGGCCGCCTTTCGCATCCCGCCCATGATCAGTGGTAATATAAATCTGCCAGTCTTCATTAAAATGCTGACGACGATATTCCATCGCATCCCAGATCTTACCTACCATATCATCTGTCATACGCACCGCAGTATCCAGTCTTGCACCCGTACCATACCGATGCCCCATATCATCACTGTATTCCAGGTATAACCAGGTCATATCCGGTGCATCGCTTTTTACATATTCCGCCGCTTTAGCCGCCACGGTTTCATCTATTTGATGAATATACCAGCTATCTTTATCATGTGGAAACTGCACCGTATCATGTTCCAGACCATCGATGGCATGATCTATATGTAAACCGCCGGTTTGCGGTAATCCATCTCCCAGCAACTTCGTTCTGTTATCCAGCCACGTAGAAAAAATAGCAGTGGTGCCATTTGGATAGGCCGATTTAAAAAAACGGAAAATACTGGGATACGAGTAATTTTGCGCGGCAATATCATTATCCCAAACATTGTGTTTGTTTACCCACGTACTGGTCAGCAAACTATTATAACCAACAGCAGAAATAGTCGGCGTTTGGGAATACCCGCCTTTTTCGCCACCCACATAAGCCCTGCAATACCCTCCTTCTTTCGCAATACGTTTCAGATTAGGTGTCGGCTGCGATTCAATGACATCGGCCGGTATACCGTCCGCTATAATAAATAATACCTTGTGCTTTTTCTGTTGTGCGATTAACGTGGAAAAAGATAAAAGCCCCATGGCCAGGAATAAATATTTCATTGTTGACTGTTTTGTGCAAGAAAGATAATAAAAAAGCAGAAAGCCGAAGGCAGAAAGCAAAAAGCTATTGAAGCGATAACATAAGCAACTGAGTAATTATTTATTCGCTTCGTTATCCACTTCAATAGCTTTTTGCTTTCTGCCTTCGGCCTTCTGCTACTTCAAATGCGCATCAAAATAGTCGGTGATCTTCTGCATCAGGTGTACCCTGTCTTTCCCCAGCACATTATGTAAATGTCCCGGATATACGAAATAATCTACCTGCTTTTCATTATCTACGCAGGCTCTGATGAAATCGATCGAATGTTGCCATACCACAACATCATCATTGGTACCATGAATTAACATCAGGTGTCCCTGCAGCGCTTTTGTTTTTGTGAGAAGATTAGCATTGGCATATCCTTCCGGATTTTCAGAAGGCCTATCCATATAGCGCTCTGTATACATGACTTCATACATACTCCAGTCTATCACCGGACCACCTGCTACTGCCGCCTGAAACACGCCAGGATGGCGCAACATCAGGGAGGTAGTCATAAATCCGCCGAAGCTCCAGCCATGCACACCCATTTTCTGCTGATTAATATAAGGCAGTGATTTCAGATAAGCCACGCCTTGTAACTGATCATTCATTTCTACGGTACCCAACTGACGGAAAGTAGCCTGTTCGAAAGCCATTCCGCGGTTATCACTGCCACGGCCATCCATGGTAAAGATCACATAGCCATGCTGCGCCATATATTCATACCACAGGTTACCACTGTAGGGATAGGTATTACGGATCAACTGCACATTAGGACCATTATACAGGTATACAATAACCGGATAGGTTTTGGCAGCATCAAAATTCACAGGTAGTATCAGTTTGCCATACAACGGCGTACCATCATCTGCTTTCAGCGTTACCTGCTTAATCTGCGGGCGTTGAAAATCTTTTAACGGATCGGCGGCAGTGATAAGGGTTTGTTCCCATTTGCCGGAAGTAGCGGCCACTCTTGCTATGTAAGGGGTGGTGCCGGAACTGTAAGTGTCCAGCACATAACTCCCATCGCTGCTCACCTGTGCATCATGCCAGCCCGCGGCTTTGTCGAGCCGAACATAGGAAGTGACTTTCTGATTTTTTGCATAGTTCACAGCGTAAATATGTTTTTCCATTGGCCCTTCCTTCGATGCCGTGAAAACCACGTCGTGCTGGTTGGTAGCCACTAATTCATTTACCACCCAGTCCCCTGCGGTAATTTGTTTTAACTGTTGTCCTTTGGTATTATAGAGATATAAATGCCGGTAGCCACTACGTTCGCTCCACCAGATAAACTGATCTGGCTTACCCGGAACAAAGGTCAGCGGATGTGTAGGATGTACATATTTCGTATCTGTTTCTTCAAACAATGTTTTCACCAGTTCGCCGGTCACCGTGCTGTATTGATTCAACCACAGGTGATTTTGCTCCCGGTTCAACAGCGCTATATAAACGGATTGCTGATCAGGCGACCAGGTAACGGCCGTCAGGTAATGATCTGCAGGAGTTCCTGTTTTTAGAAAAATTGTTTTTTGGGTAGCTGGCTGATAGATGCCCAGGGTTACTTCATGGGATTTTCCACCCGCCATAGGATATTTAATATTATTGGCATGTGCAGGTGTAACAGACCAGTCAATGATGGGATAATCATTCACCATACGCTGATCCATGCGGTAAAATGCCAGCAGATCACCTTTCGGAGAAAAGAAAATACCCTTATCGATACCGAATTCTTCACGGTGTACGCTTTTACCGTTCACGATATTTTCATCCGTATCATTCGTTACCGCTTGTACCGCATCGTTAGCAGTGCGAATAAAAAGATTGTTTTTTTCGGTCCAGGCAATCTGACCACTTTGTGTATTGACGGTAATATTTTCTGCTGCAGCTGGTAACTCGCACCAGTGGCTGAATTGCATCACACCATTTTGCAAAGAGCCTTTATACAACACGTTGCCAAGACTAAACCATGCGCTGCT
>NZ_DATCVJ010000586.1:0-3119 GCF_036566945.1 Chitinophaga sp.
TTTGATGCGCTTAAGAAAAAGTATGACTTACCAGAGAAATACTTTATCATCTCTAATCAATTCTGGAAACATAAGGATCATCTCACTGCTTTCCGTGCATTACAAATTATAAACTCCACATTAACGCAACAAATCGCGATAGTGTGTACTGGTGAAACGGGCGAATTTAGTCACCCGGAATTCTTCTCCTCACTAAAAAAAGAAATTCAGGATTTAGGTATTGAAGACAAAGTCTATTTTCTCGGCTACATCTCAAAAGAGGATCAGATTCAAATTATGCTACATTCGGTAGCCCTGGTACAACCCACTTTATTTGAAGGTGGACCCGGGGGAGGCGCTACCTATGATGCTATTGCGTTTTCCAAATCAGCCATCATTTCCGATATAGATATCAATAAAGAAATAAATAATTCACTTGTCACCTTTTTCCAGGCAGGTAACGAGGTAGATCTGGCTACCAAAATGGGTAATGCCATTCAGCAGGAAAAAACAAGTGTCGTTGAAATAGATAGGGAGAAATTAGAGCAGGAAACACAGGAGAGAATTAAGCTGCTTGGGGCATCTCTTTCGAATTTGATTGATTCGATATAAGCCTGTAAACAAAGAAGCAGACCATTGTGGCCTGCTTCTTTGTTGATAGTAAAATGATATCCTTATGCGTTCATTTCGCTCAATTCCAGCCAACGCATGCCTTTGTCATCCAGTAATTGAATGATCTCTCCTATTCTATGAGTCATCGGCTCCATTTTATCAAAAGCCAATTCGCCACTAGCCAGCGTCGCTTCAATCGTTTTCTTTTCTGTTTCCAGCTTTTCTATTTCCTTCTCCAGTAATTCCAGCTCTCTCTTTTCTTTGAAAGACATTTTACGGCCTTTATTCTCTGCTACTGGCGCCGCTACTACCACTACCGGTTCTGGCGCCACTTCCTTTTTAGGTGCGATGGTCTTCTTCTTATCTTCTTCTTTTTGCCATTCGCGGTACTGGGTATAATTACCAGGGTAATCACGGATCTCCCCATCTCCTTCAAAAACAAACAGGTGTTCTACCAGTTTATCCATGAAATAACGGTCGTGACTTACTATGATCACACAACCCTGGAACTCCTGTAAAAAGCTTTCCAGAATGCTGAGGGTAGGCAGATCCAGGTCATTGGTAGGTTCATCCAATACCAGGAAGTTGGGGTTACGGAATAAGATAGAGAGCAGGTGCAATCGTCTTTTTTCTCCTCCACTCAACTTGGAAATATAGGTGTATTGTTTTTCTGCAGGAAAGAGGAATAGCTCCAGAAACTGGGCGGCACTCACTTTAGTACCATCTGCCAAAGGAAAATTTTCAGCGATATTTTTTACATATTCTATCAGGCGCATATCTTCCTTCACCTCCAAACCTGTTTGGGAATAGTTACCAAACACGATGGTTTCACCGATGTTGATCTTACCGGAGTCTGGCTGTTCGGTACCCAGTAACATGTTCAGGAAGGTGGATTTGCCTACCCCATTTTTACCAACAATACCTACACGCTCCCCTTTTTTGAAAGTATAATCCATGCCTTTCAGGATTTTAAGATCCCCAAAAGATTTATATACTTTTTTTAGTTCCAGGATCTTTCCACCCAGGCGGGTCATTTTTACGTTCAGTTCCAGTTGTTGATCAGCTACCTTGGTGCTGGCTTTTTCCTTTACTTCGTAAAAAGCATCCTGACGGGATTTGGATTTGGTGGTACGGGCTTTAGGTTGCTTGCGCATCCATTCCAGTTCCTTCCGGTACAGGTTGCGGGCTTTGTCTACGCTGGATTTATCCATTTCCTCCCTCGCGGCTTTCTTTTCCAGGTAATTTTCATAATCTCCTTTGTAGATAAAAAGCTGTTCCTGATCCAATTCCATTACTTCATTACATACGCTATCCAGGAAATACCGATCGTGCGTTACGAGCAGCAGGGTTACTTTTTCCTGATCAAGATAATTTTCCAGCCACTCGATCATGGAAACATCCAGGTGGTTGGTAGGCTCATCCATGATCAGCAGCACATGCTTGTGTTCAAAGCCTATTTCGATCAGTACTTTCGCCAGGGCTACTCTTTTTTGTTGTCCGCCGGAAAGCGAGCCAACAGGCTGATCGAGATTGTGTATATTAAGTTTTCCTAATATCTGTTTTACTTTGGTATCAAAATGCCAGGCATTCAGTTCATCCATCCTGCTGATGGCATCTGTTAATTTATCAAGGTCCGCCATGTCCAGTTCATGGCCTTCCTCCGTGAGCAGTTCATATTCTTTAATGGCGTTCAGAACAGGGTTGTCATGATTAAAGATATTCTCAATCACTGTTTTTGACAGGTCGAAGTCTGATGTTTGTTCCAACATTACAACGGTTACATCCTTATGTATCCACACCTTACCGCTGTCGGGCACATCCTTTCCTAATAAAATCCGCAGCAGGGTGGATTTTCCCGTACCGTTCAGCGCCACCAGCGCTATTTTATCTCCTTCTTCTATATGAAAAGAAATGTCTTTAAATAATGGTTTGGTCCCAAAAGATTTGGTAAGCCCTTCTACTGTAACGTAATGCATACCGCGAAGTTATAAATTATCGGCAACACTGTAAGGAAAGGGGGATTATGTATTTGATATTATGTTTTTTTTCGTATATTCATTATAGGATCAATGGGTTTCCTGTACCTGATAGCTTTTTTACTAAAATGCAGCATTTCGGCCCTTTGTCCATTATCCTCCCCCTCTTTGCGTTAAATAATAAAAAAAGCCCTTGCGCTGAAAAGCGGAAGGGCTTGTATGTATTTAAACGAAAAGTTGAAACAACGAATTTTATAGTAGGTGGCTTGGGATTTTCTCCTGAAATTAAGGTCACATTTTGTACGCTTTAATGACCACCTGCCAATACAAAGGTCTTAGAAATGGAATATACCATAGTCCTTTATCCAAGCCGCCCAAAATTCTAACTGCGCCAATAAAAAGAGGCTTGATCTTCACCAGGGAAAAAAATAAAGAAGCTGGCTTTAGAAATTCAAACTCTTTCTTTTCCATGTTTCCAAACATCTTCTTGATCAGCCGCAGATCTTTGGGTACGATGGGATGTTCAGTTGGCGTACGTGAATCTTCCTTGTT
>NZ_DATCVJ010000587.1:0-3801 GCF_036566945.1 Chitinophaga sp.
AACCAGTGAATTGGGCTATGGTCCTGTGAAGTTGTACGCAAATTTTGCCCTGACGGCATTACATGATTACGGGTTACAGCAATACCCCTTTTCAATCGGTATCCGGTTGAATGGGTTCTAAGTTTATTAGCCAGTCCTAAATTGTGTTTATGCGTTCTTTTGTTGCTCTGATGACATGTATTGGTTGTATTGCATGGATTCACTCGTGTGAGAAACGTTTGTTAGGCGTTCGAATCGAAAAAAACAATATCACCCCGAATGATCAGCTATGGGAGCCATCCGTGGCTGTATTTCCCGCTAATTTACAAGCACGATATATTTCACAGATACAGGTAATGGATAATATTCCTGCCGCTGTAATACGTCCTAAAAGCAAGCCCCGGACGAAGAAACAACCGGGAATTACCCATAAAACAACGGACTCCCTGTTGTTTAACCTCGCAGTAGTGAAAGGACAATACTCAATCTATAACAATACGACCCCCTGATTAAAATGACATAGCTAGTTAAGATTACTGCCGGTTGAACAATCGGTTGTTACCCCCTTGCATCTACCGCTCATACAATTCTCTCCTTTTTTCCCTTTATTTATTTTTCACTTCCGGTATATTTGACAGAATAATTTCAAAAAACCAACTATTGTATGAGTCTTAAAAGAGTCGTATTACTGTTCCTGTTTGCCTGCTCGCTGAAAACCGCAGGGGCTCAGGAAAAATATCAATGGAAGGAGGCTACTTCAGGCGGTTACACCTACCGCTATATCTCCAACGATCCCATGAAGGCACGTTTTTACACGCTCAAAAACGGTCTGACAGTTATCCTGAGTGTCAATAAAAAAGATCCCCGTATCCAGACACTGATAGGCACCCGCGCCGGCAGTGATAATGATCCCAAAGATCACACTGGCCTGGCTCACTACCTGGAGCACCTGCTTTTTAAAGGTACCCAGCAATATGGCTCCCTCGACTGGGCAAAGGAAAAACCTTTGATCGACGAGATCTCTGATTTGTATGATAAATACAATAAAACTGTGGATCCTGCTGCGCGTAAAGCCGTTTATCATGAAATCGACAGCGTTTCCGGCGTAGCCGCAAAATATGCTATCGCCAATGAGTACGACAAACTGATGTCCGGTATGGGTGCTCAGGGAACCAACGCCCACACCTGGGTAGAGGAAACGATCTACGAGGAAGATATTCCTTCCAGCGCGATCGATAAATACCTCACCGTTCAGGCAGAACGTTTTCGTGATCCTGTTTTCCGCCTGTTCCATACAGAACTGGAAGCAGTATACGAAGAAAAGAACCGCGGACTTGACAACGACGGCCGTAAAGTATACGAAACCATGCTTGCCGCCCTGTTTCCTACGCACAACTATGGTCAGCAGTCTACCATTGGTACCGTTGAACATCTGAAGAATCCGAACCTGAAAGCTATCCGCCAGTTCTACAACGAATACTATGTGCCTAATAACATGGCAGTAGTAATGGCAGGTGATTTTGATCCGGACTATGTGATCAAATCCATCGATGACAAATTCAGTTACATGAAAGCTAAGCCGGTAAAGGAATACAAACCTGCTCCGGAAGCACCGATTAAAGCACCTATCGTAAAAGAAGTATTAGGTCCTGACGCAGAAAGCGTAGATATCGTTTTCAGAATGCCAGGCGCCCTCGATACCAAATCCAACCTCGTACTGGGTGTAATGTCCGCCATCCTCGAAAATGGTAAAGCGGGTTTACTGGATCTGAATATCAATAAACAACAGAAAGTACTGAACGCCAGCGCTGGTGTAATGGGACTGAAAGACTATTCTATTTTCTCACTGAGTGGTAAAGCTAAACAAGGCCAAACCCTGGAAGAAGTAAAAGCGCTGCTGCTGGGTCAACTCGATATCCTGAAAAAAGGTGACTTTGATGAAACCCTGGTGAAAGCCATTGTGAACAACGCTAAACTGAGCGAATTACAAGGACTGGAAAGCAATAACAACCGCGCTACCTCCCTGATGGATGGCTTCATTAAAAGCAAAGGCCAGAACTGGGCGTATGATGTGGCTTATGTAGATGATATGGGCACTGTTACTAAAAAACAGCTCGTTGACTACGCCAATAAATACCTCCACGATAATTACGTGATTGTTTACAAACGTAAAGGAGAAGACAAAAACATCCAGAAAGTTGAAAAACCTGTGATCACACCGGTAGAGGTAAACAGAGAAGCACAATCGGCTTTCCTGCAGAAGATTGCTGCAATGCCTGCTACTCCTGTGAAGCCACAGTGGCTGGACTACGAAAAAGATATCCAGAAAACATCCCTGGGTAACACTGATATGATGTACGTACAGAACAAAGACAATGGTCTTTTCCGCCTGTACTACCGTTTCGACATGGGCAGCTGGAATGATAAAAAACTCCCGCTGGCAACACAGTATCTGCAATACCTGAGCACAGATAAATATAGCTCTGAACAGATCAGTAAAGAATTCTACAACATTGCCTGCAATTTCAGTGTATCAGCAACTACTGAAAATACCACGATCACTATCAGTGGTTTACAGGAGAATTTTGATCAGGCAGTTGCTTTATTTGAGCACATCATTGCTAACTGTAAACCTAATGAAGAGGCACTCGCAGCCCTGAAAGGCCGCTTACAGAAAGCCCGCGCAGATAGCAAACTGAATAAGGGTGCTATCATGAAAGGTGTGGTAAACTATGCGATGTACGGCGCTAAAAATCCGTTTAATAACCAGTTAAGCCAGGCTGATCTGGATGGTATCACCGCTACAGAGCTGACCAACATTTTGCACGAATTGCCAACCTACAAACACAGCGTGATCTATTGGGGTCCTCAGTCACTGACTGCCGCCGCTGCTGATATAAAGAAGCTGCACACTTTGCCGGCTACTTTCAAAACAGCACCAGCAGCCGTGAAGTTTGTAAAAGACAATCAGCTGAAAAACGAGGTATTGTTTGCTGACTACGACATGGTACAAACAGAAGTAAACTGGTTGAGAAATTCAGATGTTTATGATCCTGCTAAAACAGGTCTGGTAACGCTGTTCAACAGCTACTTTGGTGGCGGTATGGGATCTGTTGTATTCCAGACGATCCGCGAATCTAAAGCACTGGCTTATTCTACCTATGCATTCTACGCATCACCTGATAAAAAAGATGAGCGTTATTCTATGGTTGCTTACGTAGGAAGTCAGGCAGATAAAATGAATGATGCGATTGTAGGCATGAACGAATTACTGAATGATGTTCCCCGTGCTGATAAGTTGCTGGAAACCGCTAAGGAAGGCATGAAGCAGGATATCGAAACAGAACGTATCACCAACGACGGTATTATTTTCAGCTACCTGGCTGCGCAGAAACTGGGCTTAAACACAGATATCCGCAAGCAGGTATACGAGTCTATCGATAAAATGAATTTCGATGAAGTGAAGAAATTCCATGATCAATATCTCGCTAATAAACCATACACTTATTGCATTGTTGCTTCTGAAAAGAAAGTGCCTGCAGAAGAGTTGAAGAAATACGGAGAAGTGAAGAAGCTTTCTCTGGACGAAATTTTCGGATATTAATCGGAGTTGAAAGCATAAAGTCATTGAAGCGATTTTTTGTCTTACTCAGGATTATACTGATTTTGATGATTTTTGGGATATGTCTTTAGATTTTAAAAGATTAGGGGTGATAGCAGCGGATTTCGCTTTTATCACCCCTAATCTTTTAAATCATATAAAAAAAACAGAAAAAACAAAAAAAACAAATCTGGCAAATCATCAAAATCAGTATAATCCTG
>NZ_DATCVJ010000588.1:0-3147 GCF_036566945.1 Chitinophaga sp.
GGAGCATCATGGATGCCTGCGGCAACAAAGCCAATGACGTCATCCAACGTGTAATCATCAATCCTTGTGCTAAACCACAGCTGGAAGCTACCCTGCCTTCCAACTGCTCCGACAACGGCAGAATAGCATTACGGAAAGTGGGCGACGTATACCTGCCAACCTACACCCTGGTAAGCGTAACACCTTCCAATGTAGTAACAGGTTTACCACGCACACAGAATAATAATGTGTTCAATTTGAATGGCGCTACCTCCGCCTCCTTCATTATCACAGATGGCAGAACGGGTTGTTCTTCTGATACCATGACCTACAACCTCACCTACATTCAGAAACCAATGGTGAACCTCGGTAACGATACCACCATTTGCGGCGGCAACAGCCTCGTACTGGATGCAGGACCTGCTAACTTCGCTTACCAGATTAAATGGTCTACCGGCGCAACCACGCAAAGGATCAATATCAATCAGGCGGGTACTTATTGGGTAAATGTGAGCAATGGTGAATGTGCTACTACAGACACCATCCATGTAAGCCTGGTACCAACACCACTGGTAGATATCCCTGATACGACCATCTGTCGCGGTCAGTCCGTGAAACTGGATGCTTATGTAAATGGCGCACAATACCTCTGGAGTAACGGCTCTACCGCTGCTTCCATACTGGTAGGTACACAGGAACAATTCTGGGTGAAAGTGATGAAGTCCGGATGTATCACGATCGATACGGTGAAAGTGAGTGTGAATCCTCCACCAGATATCAGCCTGAGTCGTGATACCACTATCTGTCCTGACCAGTCTATTATGCTCACCGTGAATTCAAATGGCGGCCGTATCAAATGGCAGACAGGCGAAACCAGCAACTCCATCGTGGTAAATCAACCTGGTGGTTATTGGGTAGCAGTAAGCAGAGACAACTGCGTGGTGAGAGATACCGTGAACGTAAGACTGAAACCATCTATCACATTGGATCTGGGACCAGACAGAAATATTTGTCCTGGTGGCAGCATCACACTGGATGGTACTAATCCGGATGCGATCTCCTACCTCTGGAATGATGGCGATCCTAAACCGGTTAAACAAATAACACAAGCCGGCAAATACAAACTGGCAGTAATGGATCAATATTGTCAACGCGTATTCATGGATAGCGTTACCGTAAGGATCACTGGTTTACCAGTCATCAACCTGGGCAGAGATACGGTAATGTGTAAAGGTGAAACACTGACCCTTCACGCTGAAGGCGGTGGTATCACAGGTGTACGCTGGGATAACGGATCTTCCTCTCCTACACTGCCTGTGACAAATGGAGGTACTTATACCGTAACAGTATTCAACGATTGCGGAACCGCAACTGATGATATCACGGTAGACTTTGTACAGTGCGAGCCTAAACCACAAGTACCAAACGCCTTCTCTCCAAATGGCGACGGACGTAACGATGTGTTCAGACCAATAGTAAGAGGACAAATGTTCGACTACGAACTGAGAATCTTTAACCGCTGGGGTGAATTAATCTTTATGACTTCCGATGATCATAGAGGATGGGATGGTAAATACAAAGGTGTTCCGGTAGATGTAGGCACTTACGTATGGTGGCTCAACTACAAGAAAGTAGCCGGAGGAAATTCCAACGTTCTCAAAGGTGAAGTAACTGTAGTCCGCTAGTTCAAGCAGAAAGCAAAAAGCAGAAAGCAAAAGGCCGATCGCCTTTTGCTTTCTGCTTTTTGCTTTCTGCTTTTCCGGAAAAGACATTATTTTCACCGGCTATCAGCAACGTAACAAAGTATAGTGTAACATGATGAAACGTATTACTTCTCTATTTCTGCTCACCATTGGCTATGGTATATCTGCCCATAGCCAGTCTGCCGGCAACCTCGATTTAATTCCGAGACCCACATCCATTACACGGGAGAAAGGCACTTTTGCCCTTTCGCCGCAAACCCATGTATTTACGGCTTCGGCCTTTTCCGGTGTAGCAAAGCTCTTTTCAGAAACAGCTCATCTCCCGAAGCCACAACTGGCATTGATGAAAATGATACCATTACATAGTGTCATATTCGCTGCAGTGGACAAATCTGTTATTCCTGATTCAGCGGGTTATCAACTGAAGATTTCACCGGAGTATGTGTCTATTTTTGCGCGCACACAAACAGGTGCGCTCAATGGCATGCAATCGCTATTACAGTTACAATTGTTGCAACCGGATCAGCGTAGCCTGCCCTGCGCCACCATCACAGACCATCCCCGCTTCGGCTATCGCGGCGTTCACCTGGATGTGTCACGGAATTTCTTTCCTGCCGCTTATATCAAACGCTTCCTGGATCTGATGGCGTTATACAAGATGAATACTTTTCACTGGCACCTGACAGATGGCGCCGGATGGAGGCTGGAAATAAAACGTTATCCTGAGCTGACCAAAAATGCCGCCTGGCGCAATTATTCCAACTGGAAAGACTGGTGGTCCAAAGGCCGCAGGTATTCACAGGAAGGTGATCCTAATGCATACGGCGGTTACTACACCCAGGCGGAGGCCCGTGAAATAGTGGCCTACGCCGCACAACGTGGTATCACCATTATTCCGGAAATAGAAATGCCGGGCCATTCAGAAGAAGTACTGGCGGTATATCCGCAACTGTCCTGCTCCGGTATCCCTTATAAAAACTCCGAGCTATGCCTGGGTAATGATACTACTTTCACTTTCGTGGAAAATGTATTAGCAGAAGTAATGGATATCTTCCCATCTCCCTATATTCATATTGGTGGTGATGAAGCAGATAAAAAAGCCTGGAAAAGCTGTCCTAAATGCCAGCAACGTATGCGCAGCGAAAAACTGAAAGATGAAAATGAACTACAGAGCTATGCGGTAAGACGTATGGAAAAATTTCTCATCGCACATAAACGCAAACTGCTGGGATGGGATGAAATACTGGAGGGTGGGCTCGCTCCGGAGGCAACCGTGATGTCGTGGCGCGGAGAAAGCGGTGGTATTGCTGCTGCCACAGAAGGACACGACGTCATCATGACACCCGGCGGATATTGTTATTTCGACAGTTATCAGGCTGACCCGGCCACACAACCGGAAGCTATCGGCGGCTATCTTCCATTGGAAAAAGTATATAGCTACGAACCTGTTCCCAAAACACTGGAC
>NZ_DATCVJ010000589.1:0-2561 GCF_036566945.1 Chitinophaga sp.
GCACCACGGTTATAATCCTGCAATAACGTATCTACGTTACCGTGAATGTCGTAGCTGTAATAAGTAGCGCTGGCATGATTAATCCCGTCAATATCTGCTGCCGCGTCATATACTGCGCTCCAGGCCACACGATTGCGCGCATTTTTACCTGCCAGCAAATAATCGATGGTTGGATTCGGCTGATCATACACGGTTTTAGTAATCTGGGACCGGGTATTGGATGCTGCGGTGAGCCATTGCTGAAAAGTATTGGCGCTCCGGCAAATCGCATTTGTCATTTGGGTAGCGGATTTTATCTCCCCTACTTCCGTGATTCTTCCCAGGTAGTCATATAACGTATAGCTATAGGAAGATGTCAATTTCTGTTTTGCATTCCGGGAAACGGTCAGGCGACCGAGCCTGTCGTACCAGAATTCGGAGTATCCTCCGTCCGGTGAAGACTGCGATACTACCTGGTTCAATGTATTGTAGCGGTATTGGGTGGCCATGGTATGTGCAGGCACTCTGGCCGTTCCCGCCAATCTGGCCGCAGCTACACTGTTTAACCAGGTATCTGACCGGTCTACCACTACGCCCGATGGAGGAATGGTTTTTATCAGATTACCTGCCTGATCGTAATAGTAAAGTGTATGATGGTATTCACTTAACGGATGTTTACAAGTGAACACTTCGCTGCTCACTGCAGCCAGGCAACTTTTCATATATGCCTGGTTAAAATCATCCTTCAGGGAATCTGTGCGTGCCCTGAAGATGTCTGTTGCCGTGCTCACGATGAAAAAACTACTGTCTGAACAGTTATTCGTAGTATTTCCTTCGGTGGGTTCAAATGTGGGAACAGACTGCGGACAAAGCAATGGACCTTTATACAGGGCAAGACTGCCGGGTGTACCATCTGCGCAGGCCACTCTGTTGACAGTGGCGGCAAGGACCCTCGAGGAAACTGCTACCGTAGCACTGCCGTAAATGGAATCGTATACTGCTATATCCGCATCCTGACTGGTATAAGCCAATGCCGATGCAGTCATATCGTAAGCAGTATCACCACAAAAGGCCTTTCCGTTTTTGTCGTATAAATACATCACCGGCAGATTATTCAAATAACCACCTGCATTCACAGTGCCATCCCCATTCGCCGCGATGCCCCATAATTGTGCATTCGCTTCGGGGTTCACCATTCTCCTTGCCCAGGGAATACTGCCATCCATATTCATTTTAAGAATGTAGTTACTATTCCCGCTCCCTTCTACTATCTGCCCCATCAACAGACTGCCATCACTCTGCTGACTAGCTGTTACCAGCGATACGTCATTGTTCATTGGTGCGGATAACCGGAAGGCATTTCTAACGGAAAGGTCTGCATTCAAATTCAACACGGTACTTCTACCAGTGGTTGATTCCATGGTAGTAGATCCGGTCATTACAATCCGGACACCTCCATCCGGTAAACTAAACAGCGCATTTACATTGGCCTTGTAACTGGAATGATACACCTTTTGCGCCATTACATTCCCGGTAGTCCTATTGAACTTTATAACAGCAGGATCATACAATTGCTTATTAATATCATACAACAAGCCTACCACCAAAAGGCCACCAGTACTGTCCTCTGCAATATTCTGGGTCAGATCTCCGTAATCAGTACCCATTCGTTTAAACCATTTCATCACACCCATATTGCTCATCACTCCAATGGTCCAGTCTACCGAGGTCGTTGCGGCATCATAGTCACCTACATAAGCAATATCTCCATTACTAAGCTCTCTGATATCTCTCAGGTCATCGCCGGTATTTCCCCCTGAATACAATCCCTTACTCCAGATAATGTTTCCGGAATGATCCAGCTTCATGAATGTGGCATGCCTTGGTACCGCCATTCCAAAAACATCGTTAGAAGAATAACCACCCACGATGATACCCCCATCCCTTGTTTCATTTACTTTAACCTGTACGGCAGGGGAAGTTCCAAAATCATACACCCGCGTCCATATAACATTGGCCGTAGGCGATGTTTTTATAATAATTGGCTTTTGACCGCCGCTGGTTGTCCAGCCAGAGATCAGGTAACCATCAGAAATACGTTTTACATCCCTGATAGTTGCACTATATGTTGTGGCGCTATCCCTTAACTGGAAGGTATTGACGGAAGAAGTTGATCTTGTGACCAATGTATCTTCATAATGTAATAAGCTGCAACTATCTCTGAAATTGAGGTAATCCACTACTGATAAACTATACCCCAACCCATTATTCATAAAGGCGGTAAACAGATCATTGATGGCCTGTTGTGCAGAATCGGATATGGGAGTTTCACCCACCCGCAGCGCGCCACCACTACCACTTCTACCTGGCAAGGCCGGCGTGATGCCGGGGAACATGGTATTAAAACTGGTCACCAGGTTCCCTATTTCCTTACAATTAGTACAAGGCGACGGCGTGTAGCATTGGAATGCAGGCGGCACGGTCACTAACTTCTCCAGGTAAGTACATCCACCAGACGCGTTACAGGCATTCAGGAGATTATCCAGGTCGGCCTGTGCTATCTTTAATTGCTTTGTTCTCAA
>NZ_DATCVJ010000590.1:0-2446 GCF_036566945.1 Chitinophaga sp.
ATGAGTTGCGAAGCGGTGCATGACGGTATCGAAAGAGCCGTAAAACGCGGCCGTGAAAAAGGCGGTCCAACCTTGCTGGAAATCAAGACTTACCGTTATCGTGGTCACTCCATGAGTGATCCGGCTAAATACCGTACTAAAGAAGAACTGGAAGAGTACAAGGAGAAAGATCCTATCAACGAAGTACTGAAAGTTATTCAGAAAAATAAATGGGCTACTGAAGCTGAAATCGAAGCAATCAACGAACGCGTGAAAGTGGAAGTTGAAGAATGCGTAACTTTCGCAGAAGAATCTCCATGGCCAAACGATGATGAATTGTTGAAAGACGTTTACGTTCAGGAAGATTATCCTTTCATCGTTGATTAAGCTTTAAGCTATTAGCTTTTTAGCTGTTAGCCAATGCTGCGGAGAAATACTAATTGATCTCAGCTGCATTGGCTAACAGCTAAAAAGCTAATAGCTTAAAGCTGGTTCAATACCTATTAAATAACCAAGCAATCACAATTACACCTTACAATGGCAGAAACTAAAGATAAAGCCACCGTGCCTCAACCTACAAAAAATGATTTTGACCTGGAGAAATCCATGCACAAGGCAGAAGACTTCTTCTATAAAAACAAAAACGTTATTTCTATTGCCGTAATCGCAGTAGTAGTAGTGGTAGGCGGTTTCTTCGCCTATAACCGTTTTGTTAAACAGCCGAATGAAAACAAAGCACAGGAAATGGTTTTCCATGCGCAAAATTACTTTGCAGTAGATTCATTCAAACTGGCACTGAATGGTGATGGTAATAATTATGGTTTTTTACAGGTAGCTGAAAAATACGGTAGCACACAAGCTGGTAACCTGGCTAAATACAGTGCAGGTGTTTGTTATATCCGCCTGGGCGATTTCCAGAAAGGTATCGATATGCTGAAGTCTTTTAGCTCCAGCGATCTGTTGCTCCAGCCTACTGCTTATGGTTTGATCGGTGACGCTTACATGGAACTGAACAAAACAGATGATGGTATTGAGTCTTACAAAAAAGCGGGTCATTACAACGACAACGAACTGACAGCGCCTGTTTACCTGTTCCGTGCCGGTCTGGCCCTGGAAAAAGCTGGTAAATCACAGGATGCTATCACTATCTATAAAGAAATTAAAGAGAAATTTCCACTGACCAATGAAGGTCGTGAAATGGACAAGTACCTGGCAAGACTGGGTGATGTAAAGAACTAATCAATTACGAATTACGAATTACGAATTACGGATTGGCAGATAGTAAACGCGATTATTATCCGCCGTTATTTACCTGCCAATCCGTAATTCGTAATTCGTAATTCGTAATTCTAAACTGATTGTATGTCCGAGCATAATAAGAGCTTACTAAATGACGCTGGCATTCTCAACCTGGAGGATGCCAGTGTTGTTATGGTGTATACCGAATGGAACGACGCCATCGTGAATGAACTGGTTGCAGGTTGCGATAAAGCCCTTACACAGTATCATATCACCAAAACAGAGAAAGTACTCGTACCTGGTGCTTTCGAATTACCTTACGCCTGTAAACAATATTGGGAAGCCACCAAAGGCACTGGCAAACAGCCTGGCGCTATTATTGCTTTCGGTTGCGTGATCCGCGGCGAAACACCTCATTTTGATTATGTGTGTAAAGCTGTAACAGAAGGCATACTTCAATTGAACCTTCAGTTACCTGTTCCTGTTATATTTGGAATATTGACGGTAGATAACGAACAGCAGGCGTTGGACAGGCTCGGCGGAGCCCACGGCCACAAAGGAGAAGAGGCTGCCATCACTGCTTTGAAGATGATTGCATTGCAAAGAAAGTTAGCGAAGAGCTAACAGCCAGCAACAAACGGCAAAACAAAAAAGGTTGGCTAAAAGCTAACAGCTAAAAGCTAAAAGCTATATGAATGTACAGTTATTTATACCGTGTTTTGTAGACCAGTTGTTTCCTGAAACCGCCTTTAATATGGTGAAAGTACTGGAGAAACTGGGATGTAATGTGATGTATAACACGGAGCAAACCTGTTGTGGACAACCCGCCTATAATGCGGGATATCAGGATGAATGTCGTACGATAGCCACCAAGTTTGTAAAGGATTTTAAAACCTTCGATTACATTGTTGCTCCCAGCGGTTCCTGTACCGGTTTTGTACGTAACTACTATGGTAAATTATTCGATAATTCTGCCGCACATAATGATGTAAAACTGATTAAAAAGAACCTCTTCGAGTTTACGGAATTCCTCACAGATGTATTACATGTAACTGACCTGGGCGCTACCCTCAACGGTGTAGGCACTTATCATGATGCATGCGGCGCACTGCGGGAATGCGGCATCAAAGAAGGTCCACGCAAATTACTCGAGAAAGTAAAAGGGCTGGAGCTGAAAGAGATGAACGACAGCGAAGTGTGTTGCGGATTTGGCGGTACTTTCGCCGTA
>NZ_DATCVJ010000591.1:0-1694 GCF_036566945.1 Chitinophaga sp.
GGTGTAGTGGCCGTAGCCCAGGAGGCTTTCAAAGAATGGCGCATGTGGCCGGCGCCTAAAAGAGGCGAAGTAGTAAGACAAATAGGTGTAGCCCTGCGGGAACATAAAGATCAACTGGGTAAACTGGTATCCTATGAAATGGGAAAGAGTTTACAGGAAGGATATGGAGAAGTACAGGAGATGATTGACATCTGTGATTTTGCGGTGGGATTATCCCGTCAGCTGCACGGATTAACGATGCACTCTGAACGTCCGGGACACCGGATGTACGAACAATGGCATCCGCTGGGTATTACGGGCATTATTTCCGCCTTTAATTTCCCGGTGGCCGTATGGAGCTGGAACGCTATGCTGGCATGGGTTTGCGGAAATGTTTGTATCTGGAAACCTTCAGAAAAAACACCGGTAACGGCGTTAGCTTGTCAACGTATAGTTGCGGCGGTATTTGCGGCCAATCATGTACCGGAAGGCGTATGCTGCCTGGTAACGGGCAACCGCGATGCCGGCGAATGGATGGCGCATGACACCCGTATTCCATTGGTATCTGCCACAGGGTCTACCCGTATGGGTAAAGCCGTAGGAGCGGCGGTGGGCCAACGTTTGGGCCGCTCCCTGCTGGAGCTGGGTGGCAACAATGCCATCATCATTTCGCAGGATGCCGATCTTGATATGTCGCTGATTGGTGCTGTATTTGGCGCAGTAGGTACAGCCGGACAACGTTGCACATCTACCCGCCGCCTCATTATCCATGAAAGTGTGTACGACAATTTCACGGCAAGACTGGTAAAAGCCTATTCGCAGCTGCATATCGGCAACCCGCTGGATCAGCATAATCACGTGGGACCTTTGATAGACACTGCAGCTGTTGATGCATACCTAAGTTCAATAGCGCAGATAAAGCAGCAGGGAGGCACCTTTCTCGTGGAGGGCGGCGTTCTTTCCGGCCCTGGCTATGAATCCGGTTGCTACGTAAAACCTTGCATTGCGGCGGTAGAAAATGTATATGAAATTGTACAGCATGAAACCTTTGCACCCATTCTGTACGTGATGAAATATAAAACGCTGACAGAAGCCATTGCAATGCAGAATGACGTACCACAGGGACTTTCCTCCGCGATCATGACGCTGAACCTGCGTGAAGCAGAGCAGTTCCTCTCCCAGTCGGGATCTGATTGTGGTATTGCCAACGTGAACATCGGTACTTCCGGTGCAGAGATAGGCGGCGCCTTTGGCGGAGAAAAAGAAACCGGTGGTGGCCGTGAAAGTGGCTCCGATGCATGGAGAGCTTATATGCGCCGTCAAACTAATACCATCAATTATTCCAATAGTTTGCCACTGGCACAGGGAATTAAATTTGATATCCAGTAAGAGCGTAAAGCTGAAGGCATAAAGCTAAAAGCTATTATAGCGAATGATCAATGCGGATATTTTACGCTCAGATCATTCTCTATAATAGCTTTTAGCTTTATGCCTTCAGCTTTATGCTTACAAAAATCAAGTATTGTCTTTGCCTTCAGATATTGCTGCTCCGAGGCCCTTGCCCCGGAGCTTTTAATTTTCGTGAAAGGATACTGCCCGATCAGATTTTTAAAAGCGGTTGATAAAATATCTCTCGTTAAAATCGTTTAAGCAACCTATGCTGCTCATTCTCTACATACACCGACCACATGGTTTTTAAAAATAGTAGCGAGGTT
>NZ_DATCVJ010000592.1:0-8960 GCF_036566945.1 Chitinophaga sp.
TTTAAGCGGAGAGATTCCGAAAATTTCATTTTATTTTATTTTGAAATAGGCGATTAGCCAGGTAGTTACTTCGCTGTAACTGCGGATACCTTTATCCTGCTTATTGGCTTTGAGGTAGCGATCGTAGAGGATGGTGGAATATTCATCTACTTTACCGGTATATGGTTCATAAAAGTCGATGATGGCTTTATGATCTGCTTTTACGCCCGGCACTACTCTGTTCCAGATGCTTTTGGCGAGGGTGGTATCGCGTTGTCCGAGTTGTCTTACACTATACAGGAACATATCAAAGTTGGCCGCATAACGGAAATGGCTATCCGGAATACTGGTGGCGGCGAGATAACCTACAAAATTTGCTTCTTCTTCCGGTGCATATCCAAGCTGGTGTGCTATTTCATGACAGGTAATATATGGTTGCAACACAGCGGGCGTGGTGGTATTTACCTGTGCTTCGTTGGTGAAAGGGTTCAGGTAGCCGGTAATACCGATATAATTGAGCCAGTGACCATACAATGCTTTTTTAACGCTGGGGGCCTTGTAACATAGTGCCGGCCAGGTTTTGGCGGCAGCATCGTAGGCCAGGACAGCGCGCTGAAAGACCGGGAGACCAGTAGTATCTGCTTTCATAACGCCTATTGTATCGCCGGTATTGGCTTTCTCCTTATTAACCAGTTGCAGTAAAGTATCGGAGAGTTGATAAAGTTGTTGGGTATTGTAAGTGCCTGTTACGAGGCCGGTATCGATGGTGAGGGAGTTCCGTTCGTAGTTATATCCCCACAACACTATGAAGGCCAGATATACAGTCAGGAGAAAATGTATGCCCCGTAAGAGTTGTAAGCCGAACTGTTCCCAATGGAGGCGAATGACTTTATAACATAGTTTTAACAAATAAAATATTCCTCCAATAATCCAGGCAGTATATATTACATCGCCAATACTAAATGGAACTATACCTGTTACTTGTCTGAACGCCAAACTACTCCACTCATACCACCTATGGAAGTAGAAATCGCTGAAGCGGTTACTCCAGGCGAAAAATCCTTTTAACAACAGTATAGCCGTAAGTGTTAGTACAATACGGACAATTATCTTTTTAAACCGGGCTTTTGTCTCCATATAATGTGGCGGAACATGATAGATGAAATTCTACAAAAACAGTTAAGTGCGGCGCTTTCCGAACAATTGAAGGTAAAAATACATATAAATGATGCAAAAAGCGTGCATGGGGGCGATATTAACGAATCTTTTCGTATAGCCACCAACGAGGGATATTTTTTTGTGAAGCTGAATGATGCGAAGCGTTATCCGGATATGTTTGCGCAGGAATATGCGGGTTTACTGGAGTTGCAGTCGGCCAGGGCGTTGAATACGCCGAAGCCGCTGGCATACGGGAGTGTGAATGGCCGTGCTTATTTGTTACAGGAGTTTCTGACCAAGGGGCAGGCTGTTGGTGATTTCTGGGATGATTTTGCAGTTTCGCTGGCGAAGCAGCACCGTGTTACGAAGCCACACTTTGGTAATCCGGGGCCTAATTACCTGGGAACATTAAAGCAATACAATACACCTTACAGCAGCTGGCCGGTATTTTATGCGTTCAACCGTTTGTTGCCGCTGATCCGGATGGCTTACGATCAGCAGATTGTGGACAAGCAGATGGTGCAGCAGGTAGAATCGCTGTGCCGGCAGTTACCGCAACTGTTTCCTACAGAAGCGCCGGCGTTGTTGCATGGGGATTTGTGGTCGGGCAATTTTATGGTGGGTACTAACGGGAAGGCCTGTATTTTTGACCCGGCGGTATATTATGGGCATAGGGAGATGGATCTGGCGATGACCCGTCTTTTCGGCGGATTTGATACCCGTTTCTACTATGCTTACCAGGCTGCCTATCCCTTGTTGCCGGGCTGGCAACAGCGGATAGGCATCTGCCAGTTATATCCATTGATGGTGCATATGATATTATTTGGAGGGAATTACTACAACAGCATCCGGGAAGTGTTGCAGTCGTACTGATTATTCGCCGGGTGTGTCTATAAAATCACGCATTTTGTGGTATTCTTCTTCAACGAGCGGATAAAATTTGTTCACATCTTCCTTTATTTCGTTAAAAAGACGGGCAATATCCTCGCTGTATAGTTCCTGGTTAATGCGGAGGTAGTTTTCCAGTTCCTGCATTTTGGCACTGATCCAGGTGAGTCCAACCATTGCGAAGTTAGGTTTGAGTTTATGAACCTGGAATTTCATTTGTTCCCATTCATGTTCGTCTACCAGGATACTGAGTTTTGTGATTTCATCCCTGATAGTTCTGATAAAAATTTCAAACAGGTCTGCGGCATAGGAAATATTACTCTCATAGAGATCTGTGAGGTATTTTACATCCAAATCGTTGTTGAACTCGAATCCACTTAGGTTCTGCACTTCTTCCATTATTAGTTCTGTTTCGTCTTCGTTGAGATATTTATTAAAAATCTGTAGTAGCTGATCTGGTGTATAAGGCTTTGTGAGTATGTCTGTTATTCCGGCTGCCCGTGCCATGGTGGCGGTGCCTTCCATGGCGACAGCGGTGGTGGCTATTACGGGTGTAGCTACATTGGGTTGTTGTTCATCTGCTCTGATTTTTTGCGCCAGTTCCAGTCCATTCATACCAGGAATACGGATATCCATGAGGATAAGGTCGTATTGCCGTGATTCGAGAAAATAAGTTGCATCGGGCCCGTTGGTGGCGAGCTGATAATTAATCTTGTATTTTTCCAGCAGGCTCATGATGTAGCGGAGGTTCATCGGGTTATCTTCTACCACCAGTACCCGGGCCTCTTCAAATGAGCGTTGCAGGAGTTTTCTGCTTAGCTTACCGGTATTAACGGTCAGCGGCCTGCCGCTATCCATGAAAGGTATATTAAAACTAAAGCAGGTATTGTATCCGGGTAGTTCTTCCACGGCGATGCTACCGCCCTGAAATTCCACCAATTGTTTAGCGATGGCCAGGCCAAGACCTGTGCCGCCGTAGTTTTCACGGATATCCCCTTCTGCCTGTTTGTAATTGCGAAAGATGAGTTCCAGTTTATCTTTTCTGATGCCTATGCCTGTATCGCATACCCGGAAACGAATCCAGAGTTTGTTATCCTGCCAGCTTTCCTGGGTGGCTTTGATAGCGATTTCACCTTCGCTGGTGAACTTCTCTGCATTTCCTAACAAATTGATTAGTATTTGGTTCAATAGCACATCGTCGCCGAGGAGCCAGGTATTGAGGGTAGCATCGAGTTCGGCGGTTATTTTCACGGGTCGTCGTCCCAGTTTCAGCTCAAAGGTATGCCGGAGTGCCTGTATCAGTTCGCGAAGGTTGAATTCGCGTTGGTTTGTTTGTATTTCGCCGGCTTCAATCCGGGAAATATCGAGAATATCACTGACTATACCCAACAGTATGCCGGAGGAGTGTTTGAGGATATTGACGTATTCTGTTTGCTGGGCATCCAGCTGGGTTTCTTCCAGCAGGTGGGCCATGCCGATAATAGCATTGAGCGGGGTTCTGATTTCGTGGCTCATGCTGGCGAGGAAGTCTTTCTGTGCGTGGCGGGCCTCCTCTGCTTGTTGCCGGGCTTCTTCCAGGTCTTTTTGCAATTCTTTCTGATGGGTGATATCCATGTGGATACCGGCCCCGCCGGTGATATTGCCGCTGCGATCGTAGATATTGGCGGAGCTGGCGAGGATCCACCGGGAGGAGCCGTCTTTCAGCTTTATTTCCATATCATACACGAGAGGAACGTTTTCTTCCAGGCGTTTTCTGCGAAGGGCGCGGGCGAAGGCCCGGTTTTCTTCCGGTACAAATACGTCGGTAATGTTCCTGCCAATGAGTTCTTCTTCCTGGTAGCCGGAAAGGCGGCAGAAGCTTTCATAAACGCGGGTAATATTGCCTTTCACGTCTGTTTCGCACATGGCGGCGTTGAGGTTATTGAGCATTACCCGGAATTTTTCCTCATTGCGCCTTATTTCTTCCTGTACATGATGGCGGCGGGTGATATCGATTGCCTGCCAGATGCTGCCACTGAATTTGTGGCCGTTAAATACCGGGAGGTAATTAATTTCCCAGATTTGTCCGTTAAGGAAGGGGACTTCCCAGCCGAACCAGGGCTTTTTGTCCCGGCGCAGTGTTTTCATTTTTTTCTCCAGCAGTAGCGGTTCTGTTACCATTGGTTTAAAAAAACGGATCAGATCGATATAAGACAGGTGAACGGGTGGTACCCCGTTCATGTATTGTGAAAAGATATCATTTACCCAAATGCTGCGGTGTTTTTCATCGGTCACCAATATACCTGCATTGGTGCTGTTGAGCCAGGCAGTTATGGGCAAGGAAAAGATATCCGGCGCGCTGTTTGACGGCATGCCGGTGCTACCAGTAGCGGTTATTTTCTTACTGTTTCTTCCTATGGCCTTCATCTTTATTTATGGAATGGGGAATATGGCTTTTCAATTAAATCGTTGAATTGTAAAAAACAGGTATAAGATAAACGCGAATTATGTACCTTTGCGCCTCACGCCTGGATGTCACACATCAAAATGGCTGATATTTTATGATATAAATATATATATAAATAAGATATCGTTGGTGAACAAATTTATGAAATTTTTGCAATTGCAAATATTTAATTACCTTTGCATCCCTCTAAAAGTGAGGATATTGATATGAAACCACTCCGCGAATTTGATATTGCCTTTGTAGGACTAAATCCAGGGGTGCATTCATTTCAGTATGCAATCGGAGATAGTTTCTTTGATAATTTTGAAGAGCCGAAGGATTTCAGCAACTGTGTGGTAAGTGTAAATCTTACCCTGGACAAAAAGAGTAATTTCTTTTTGTTGAAATTTGAGATTGGCGGCAAAGCCACGGTAACATGTGACCGTTGTGGAGAACTCTTCGAAATGCAGTTATGGGATGATTTCAACCAGATAGTTAAGCTGGTAGAAAATCCGGAAGAGCTGGCGAGTAGCGAAGAAGATCCGGATGTATCGTATTTGTTAAAGACCGAGAGCCATTTAAACGTGGCGGACTTTATCTACGAATTCATCCATCTGAGCATTCCAATGCAACGTATACATCCTGACAATGCTGATGGCAAAAGCGGGTGTAATCCGAAGGTGATTGAAATGCTGGAACAAATGAACCAGCAGGCAAAAGAAAACGATAACCCAATCTGGAAAGGATTGGATAAATTTAAGGACAATTAAAAATTAAATAAAATGCCAAATCCTAAACGCAGACATTCTCAGCAAAGATCAGCAAAGAGAAGAACGCATTATAAGGCGGTAGCGGATACTTTAAGCACAGACAGCGCAACCGGTGAAGTGCACCTGAGACACCGTGCTCATTGGGTGGAAAACAAACTGTACTACAGAGGAAAAGTAGTGTTGGAAAAACAGAGTGCAGCTAAATAATTATTTTACTATTTTTACCCGAGCTAACAAGAACAAACTTGAGTTACATGAGAATCGGGCTTGATATGATGGGTGGCGACTTCGCTCCCACAGAAGCAGTAAAAGGAGTAAAATTATATTTAGACACTGTTGCATCTGATGTGCATCTGGTATTGATAGGGGACGAGCAACAGTTAGCTCCTTTATTAACAGCAGCACAGCTGGACCAATCAAAATATTCAGTTGTTCATTCATCCCAGGTAATTGGGATGGATGAACACCCTACTAAGGCACTGAAAGAGAAGCCAGAATCCTCCATCTCTATCGGTTTTCATTTATTGAAAAATGAAAAAATAGATGCTTTCATCAGCGCAGGTAATACCGGCGCCATGATGGTGGGCACCTATTATTCCATTAAAGCCATAGAAGGAGTGCAACGTCCTACTATATCTACTCTGGTACCCCGCGAAAACGGATCGTACGGCCTCTTGCTTGACGTAGGTATCAACGCCGACTGCAAACCTGAAAACCTCGCGCAATTTGCGATTCTTGGTTCCCTATATTCCAAGCATATCCTGCAGGTGAACAACCCTAAGGTAGGCCTACTGAATATCGGCGAAGAAGAAGGCAAAGGCAATCTGCTTGCGCAAGCCACTTACCCACTGTTAAAAGAAAGCAAACAAATCAATTTCGTTGGTAACATTGAAGGTAGAGATATCCTCACTGAAAAAGCGGATGTCATCGTTTGTGAAGGCTTTACCGGTAACATTGTTCTTAAGATGGCCGAATCATTCCATGAAATAGCGTTAAGACGCAATGTTCAGGATGATTATATGCAAAAATTTGATTCAGAATCATACGGCGGTACTCCCGTTTTAGGCGTTTCCAAACCAGTTATTATTGGTCATGGTATTTCCAAAGGAACAGCGTTTAAAAACATGATACAGCTGGCACAACAAATGATCGATAGCAAACTGCTGGAGAAGATTAAGGAAAGCTTTGTAGCAAAAGATGCACAGTAGTAACTGCTGAAAATTATTTAAAAAAACCGTTCCGGATACCGGAACGGTTTTTTTATGCTATGATCTTTAGTCAACTTATTTCAACAGGTCCCTCAGCGCCGAATCCTGTTGCTCCAGAAAGTCAATGGGCGCTGTACCATCCAGGTTGGGCGTGTTTTTGTTGGCGCCTGCTGCGATCAGTAACTGTACACATTCTGCCTGGTGATACCTGTTTTCCACGCCCCCATATTTAAATCCGTGCACCGCCCATAAGAGCGGGGTACTTTTAAAATCGATACATAACTTCTCTATATCTGCCTTTTCGTGGATCAGTCTTTCTACCAGCTTATCTCTTCCCACCCAGGCCGCCCAGTGTAAAGCCGTGCCACCATGGCATCCGGCATGATGAATAGCCGCGCCGTTTTCGATATATAAAATGCCTACTTCTTCCGCATGCAGACTGGCGGCAGCCGTAAGTGGCGTATCCTGTTTTTCGGTGAGTCCGTAGCCATCAACCTGTGCACCATATTCCAAAAATATACGAGCCATGGCTACCGCTTCTTTGTCGGTATAGGTATGGCTAAATACACCATCGCAAATCCTGTGTAAAGGATGCGCTTTGGTGGTATTTACTTCATCGTAAGGGATACCTTCATTCGCCAGCGAAGGGTTCTCCTCAAGTGCTTTTCTGATCCCTTCATAGTCTTTGTTAATGATCAGCTGTTTCATATCAGATACCTTTTCATGCATGATAACTAGTTCCCCTCCAATGGCAGTTTTACATAGAACGTAGTGCCTTCATTCAACTTGGTTTCAAACCATATTTCTCCACGCGCCTGTTCTGCAATGTTCTTACACATGGCCAGTCCCAGACCAGTACCGGATGATTTGGTAGTGAAGTTAGGTACGAAGATGCGGGACTGTACTTCTGTAGAAATACCTTCTCCATTATCCGACACACTGATAATCACATAGTGATCGGCGGTGGCCTGCAGTCTCGCTACAATTTGCCCTTTCCGGTCGTCGGGGATTGCCTGGATCGCATTGAGCAACAGGTTTGTAAAGAGCCTGTTCATCTGTGTTTTATCTGCAAATACATAGAAGTCCTGCTCCGGCTGGATATACGTTACTTCACAGTCTTCATGCCCCTGGTACAGTGAAGTCAGGGAATGCATCACTTCATTGATCAGTACTATTTCATTATTCGGTTCACCGATGCGGGCAAACGCCGAAAAGTCAGATGCAATATTGGACAGATGCTCTATTTGTTCAACCAGTGTACCAGCCACATTGCGCGACAGTTCTTTCACATTGGGTGAATCTCCGGCGATGGCACGTTGCAGGTATTGGATGCTCAGCTTCATGGGCGTGAGCGGATTCTTGATTTCATGGGCTACCTGCCGGGCCATTTCCCGCCATGCGCCTTCGCGTTCACTCTTCGCGAGGCGTACCGCACTCACTTCCAGTTTACGCACCATCTTATTGTATTCCTTTACCAGTGCGCCGATTTCATCATCTTTATCCCATTCTATTTCATCGTTACGTTGTCCCAGGTTTACGTGGCGCAGTTTTTCCGTTACCAGTGAAAACGACCGGGTAATGGAGTTGGTGATCAACAGGGCCACCATCCCTGCAATGAGGAAGATGAAGGCATTAAAATTGATCAGTGCTACGAGGAAGTTGGATATCTGTTCGTTCAGCTCTGTTTGTGTAGCAAAGTAAGGTACGTTCAGGTAAGCGATGACTTCATGTGTATCATGATTACGCAACGGCATATACCCGGAAAGGAAAGGCATTTCACCAATATACTCCGTATGTATAAACTGGATTTGTTCGAGACGGAACAAGCGGTAATATGCCTGCGGATCCATTTTGGCAGAAATCAGTCCTTTGTCTGTCATCATAGGCTGCGTGGTTAGTTGCAGGTTGCCATCGCGGTCGTATACGTTAATATCCAGTGCGCGCTCATCTGCAATATCAGCGAGTGAAGCAGATAATTTCTTCAGCAGTTCTGAATCGTAGATATCCCCTACCTGGTCCAGGTCACGTTGATTTTCGAAAACTTTCTCCACATCTTTGGCGACTTCTCTCATTGTTTTGCTCAATCGTTCCCTGTTCTGTGTTTCGGAGCGATAGATAAAAAATTTGATCGTGGTAATGGCCAGGATCAGGAAGGAGAATACGACAACGAAGATGATGGTCCCGTGTACCTTTTTTCGGATACTCACGTTAATGAGTGTACGTAGATTACTGATACGCATCCTTGCTTTGATGAGCAGGTCGAATGCCTTGTATACGACTACTATGAGCAGGAACAGGCAGAACATGTAGGCAAAGAGAGTGATGAATTCCACAAACATCCGGTTCTCTTTCACCACTACTACTACCTTATCCGGCGAGGCGCGATAGAGCAGTTCTGAATATCCCTGAATAGATTTTACAGACACATCGGACAGTGGTACATCATGTGGATACAGGCGGATCGGGAATGGGAAGTCGTTGTTATTACTGACCAGTATGCCTTTATCATATACCGCAAAAGAATAGGTACCG
>NZ_DATCVJ010000593.1:0-3387 GCF_036566945.1 Chitinophaga sp.
GTAATTGGCAGTACAACACCCGGAAACAATACTGTATTTCTTAATGGCAATAATGCCAGTTCATCGGGAATGTTTTCATCCTCCTGTCCTTCCCCATCTTCATTCAAAGGGATAATAGGCATGAACTCCATTTCATCTTCCGAATTTCCTAAATAAAATCTGTTCATCTGAGATATTTAAAGCCTCATGAGGACATTCTGTCAGACAATCCTGTGTACGTCCTCTTTTTTTAATGCATCCCTATATTGTCAAGTTTGGTGCCAAGTGACTGGATGGCAGATCGGCTTTTGGCCCATAATTACAAGCCATTAACAAAAACGGAGGGAGGATAAATGCTGATAGCATCTATCCTCCCTCCGGGTATTTGCAGCGGATAAAATTATGTCCGCCAGACAATTAAAACGACTGCTTAGAAGCTAACGCCCACGCCCAGCTGTATGCTCTGGTTTTTCCAGTTGCCTGTATTAGTCACGTCATTGATTCCCTTCACGTCATTAAACCCAATGATATAACGTGCACTGACATTAATAATTGGTAACTGCAGCCATAAACCAGCCACACCGGAAATTTCACCACCTTTAAAAGCCTCATTGGCAGCACCCAGTACTTTTTTGTCACTTACCAAAGCGCCAAACTGAGGACCTACCTGCAATTTCAAACGAGGAGTTCCCAAATCAATATTTGCCAGCAATGGGATACTGAGATAGCTCATTGTAATGTTCTTACCATCATCTTTCAGGTTTCCGGTATTATAGATCTCACTGAAATCATCTGTAGTTTTTGTTTTGGTAGAAGAAAATATCAATTCCCCTTGTACCCCGAATCCTTTTACAAGGTTCACCTGTGCAAATCCACCAATGTGATAACCTAATTTAAATCCGTCCTGAAAACCGGTTCCATCAAGCTTTCCAAGGTTGGCTCCACCTTTAATACCAAAGCGAAGCAATTTAGTTTGTGCATTAACAGTTGATACAGCAGCCATGGTCAGCACTGCTACGGCGAAAAACAGCTTTTTCATAAATTATGTATTGTTGAGTAATGGTTAAAATATAGACGGTCCTGATAAACAATACCCCTATTTCGTAATTACGATTGCCGTAAATACAAATTCCGTGCTATTTGTTAAAGAAATTAAAAACTGTAGGCCATACGTGCGGTGAAATAACTCATAATTCCCTGCTCAGAACCGGTGAAAGACTTGAAAACAGTGAAGGAAGGCGCCAGGTTAATGCGGCCTACAAAATAAGAGAGATTCATGGTAAGATCTGCTGCCCGGGGTTCAAATTCGGTATGATCTTCAAAATTCAGCTCCTTGCCCGGATGGTTTTTAATGTTCATCAGTTGAGGAGATCGGGTAATGTATTGGAAAGCTTTAAGGTTGCTGTAATAGTTGGCTGTCCCCATAGTTAAATTAATGGACGGAGTAAACAGTAATACATCTCCCCGCCCCATAATACCGGAAAAAATAAACGGGTGCCGTACGGCTGCGATGATATTAAAATCGTTGCCACGCAGGGTTTCCCGGAGATGTGCTGCCTCATTCACGTCTTTTCCCCAACCGTAATCGAAACTCACCCCGGGTTGCAGCCACCATTTTCGATAATAGAAATAAGCAAATATTTCGTTCTTTATCGGCGTTGCCGGCACATCACTGGAATCTGAAAATATATAGCGTGTGTAAGAAACACCGGTCAGAAAATTCTTATTTTTCGTATAGTCATAACCGGCAGTCATGTCCCATTCGAACCAGGGATTGTTGGTAGCATTAAAAAGATAATAACTGCTAATCCCGGCATAGAAGCCGCTTTTATGATAATAGCTTAGTGAAGGAGATACAAATGTTTTTAACACAATCGACTCATAATTGGTCACTTTACTGCCATAAGCAGGATTATTACCATACCCGATACCAGCCACAACTTCACTCTTTTGCCGTTTCTGCAACAGCGAATCAAGCTGTTTCTCCAGCTCTGCTAAAGTTTGTCCCGTTGCAATACGGCTACATAACAACAGGAAGGTTAAGAAGTATAGGCGCATGTTTAATGAGTACGTAGCCGCAAGATAAGCGTAAATCATTATTTAACGCCCCCGATCCTATGAACAGGACGAATGTGTGGTTAAATAATGCTTTTCTGTCGGCCAATCCCCTGCTACACCAGATCTATGACCGTAATTTCCGGTAATATACCTACCCTGCCCGGGTAGCCTAAAAATCCGAATCCACGGTTTACATACAGGAACTGTTCGCCTTTTTTATATAATCCCGCCCACTCTTTATAGAAATACTGGGCAGGGCTCCATTTCAGCCCCGGGATTTCCACGCCGAACTGCATGCCATGGGTATGTCCGGCCAACATAATAGCGATATCCGGATATTCTGTCAGCACCTGCGCATCCCAATGGGTAGGGTCATGCGATAAAAGAATTTTAAATGGAATATGTCCTACGCCTTCGTAAGCGCGTTTCAGGTCGCCATAACGGGGGAAACGTTTAATGGCACTCCAGTTCTCCACACCCAGCAGCGCAATTTGTTCACCTCCGCGTTCCAGCACCACATTTTCATTCATCATCAGCTTCCAGCCCAGCTCTCCATGCAAGGCCTTAAGGCGTTCCAGGTTTGCATGCTGCATAGCGCTGTATCCATTGGGCGTTTTATCAGGCCAGGCGTAATAATCGCCATAGTCGTGGTTACCAAGGGTAGAAAACACGCCCATAGGAGCTTTCACCTCCCGGAATACGTCCATCCACTCCTTCATTTCATCAGCGCGGTCGTTCACCAGATCGCCGGTAAACAGCACCAGGTCCGGCTTTTGATCGGCAATCATTTTGATTCCCTTCAGTACGGCTTCCCGGTTGGCGAAGCTGCCGGAGTGAATATCAGAGATCTGCACAATGCGCAGCCCTTTAAAGGAGGCCGGCAGGTGCTTAAATGCCATTTTTATTTTATGTACCCGGTAATTGTATTTATTGGAAAAACCGTAAATCAGCGTAGCAAAAAGGGTTCCGCCGGTGATCAGTCCAAGTCTGTTCAAAAACTGGGAGCGGGATAAGCCGCTCACTACTCCGGTGGTATCAGGGGCAGGGCTGCCGGCAAAACGGCGGATCAGCCATAACACACCTCTTCTCAAATCATCTATCAGCAGAAATACGGATGCCAGCAGCTTTGCCAATACCAGGCCCATAAAAATGGCCGTCAGATATGATTTCAGCGGGGCAGGCCAATTTTGCCAGTTGATATATGGCAGTAAGGCAATCAGCAGCAGGCAGCTGACAGAAATGAACCAGTAAACAGAATAGGTAATGTTTCTGACCCGGGGAGCAGACATATACACCATGGCCCTGATGGCCTGGAACACATAAATATCCAGCAGTAGGAGGAAAACAATG
>NZ_DATCVJ010000594.1:0-1924 GCF_036566945.1 Chitinophaga sp.
GGAGTCGTCCCAGGTGCCATCAAACCAAAATCCTTTGATGGTGGGATACTTCAGCAGTAATTCCTGCAACTGATTTTTTACAAATACCTGGAACCGTTTGTTAGCAAGACTATCCGCCGGTGTTTTCAGCGAAGCGCGGTAATCAGGATGATTCCAGTCGATGATAGAAAAGTACAGGAATACATCGATGCCTTTTTTGTTGTATGCGGTTACCATGGGGCCAATGATATCTTTTTTCCAGGGAGAAGAAGCTATCGTGTAGCGGCTATACTTACTTGGCCATAAACAGAAACCATCATGGTGTTTAGTGGTGATGATCATATAGCCGGTACCCATGTCTTTGGCTTGTTGGGCCCATTGGTCCGGGTTATAATTCACCGGGTTAAACTGTTTGTATAAGTTATCATAATCGGCTTTCGGCATTTCTTTCCAGGAGCGAATCCATTCTGCTGCGCCGTTATAGGTTTTGCCTTTCCACTCGCCGCCGGTAATGGCATATACGCCCCAGTGAATGAACTGTCCGAGACGCAGGGATCTCCAGTGTTCCATGTCGGCATCGGTTCTGTTGCCGATGCGGTGTGCACCGTGTTCCAGCACCATCGTATCTTTTGCTGGTGTGGTGGTTTGGGCCTGGCTGTGTAGTTGTAGCAACAGCAATGCGCTGGCAGCAGCCGTACAAAATTTTTTCATCGTCATCAGTTAATGAGTCCAGGTAATGGTATCCGTGTATACTTTACCGTTATGAATGCCCGTTGCTTTCAGGGTGTTTACCCCTGTCTTCAGGGTGATGTTGTCAAAAATAAAATCCCGTTTGTTGGCACCATGGTGGCCGGTTACCGGCTTGCCATCATTGAGGGTCAGCGTGATGGTATCCAGGTTGCTGAATACTTCTACGTTCACCTGTGCCTGCCGGCGGATATTGTTGCGACGCGCTGCGATGTAGATCATCGGCTCGGGATTCCAGTTGGCCTTGTACCAGTAGAATGCATCTTTTTTCTGCTTGCGGTCGTAGGTGATCAGCCCTTTCAGGTTTCTGGCATTTACGCCACCCCGGTTCCACATAGGAACGGCAAATTCAAACATATTCCACAAATAGGAGGCAGCAATGTACGGGTGTTTTTCTATAACAGACCATTGTTTTACATGTGTGGCTGTCTGGTAGGTTTCGGGGAAAAATTGTCCGCTTACCGGATCAAAATCTTCCGAAAGACTATCCGTATGCTGGTTAATATTTCCATCCGCGCCATATTCGGTGAGCATGAGTTTATAGTCAGGATAATTTTTTTCTAATCCGGTAACCCATGGTTCTATGTCGCCGATTTTTCCTTCATACCAGCCGTAGTAGCGGTTCATACCTTGTATGTCTGCTGCCAGGTTAGCAGGGCGGTTCATTTCGCCATAGCCACTTACGGCTACGGTATACCTGCCCGGGTCTTCTGTTTTAGCCAGGTCATTGAGCTGTCGTGTTAACACGGCTACATGTTCATCCGGTGTTTTGGAATACACTTCATTGTGCATGCCCCAAACATAAATGGCCGGGTGATTCCTGTTTTGCCGGATCAGTTCTGTGAGTTGTTGCCGGGCGTTTTCACTTTCTTTTCCGGAGAAGTTATTCACAAAGGGTATCTCTGCCCAGATCACAAAACCCATGCTATCACATTGGGAGTAGAGATATTCCGATTGCTGGTAGTGTGCGAAGCGGATGGTGGTGGCGCCTATTTCGCGGATCATATCCAGGTCAGCTTTATGCTGCTCATTGCGTAGGGCGTTGCCACAGTCCTGCCATTCCTGGTGGCGGGTAACGCCGTGCATGGCATAAGGTTGCCCGTTCAGGAAAAAGCCTTTGCCCGGCACCACTTCAAAACGGCGGATACCCAGCGGCTGCGTAACGGCGTCAATGGTATGTCCGGCTGCAATGATAGTA
>NZ_DATCVJ010000595.1:0-2320 GCF_036566945.1 Chitinophaga sp.
GTAATTGCGGTAGGAAGAGTGGAAGAAGTATACCAGCGATTATTTTAAAACATCTTACCACCATATCTTTTAAAACCCAATTCATGTTTACCAGTTTGTTATCCCCACTGGTTCACCTGTTTTATCCGCATTGCTGTGAACTTTGTGGCACAGATCTGCAACAAACAGATGAACTGCTTTGCCTCCGCTGCCTGCAAACATTACCCGTTACCCATTTTCACCGGTATGCCGGTAATCCGGTAGCGAATGTATTTAACGGCAGGGTCGCTGTACAGCAAGCCACGGCTGCTTATTATTACAACCAGTCGTCTGGTATGCAACAATTGATTCACCGTTTTAAATACCGGCAACGACCTGATATTGCTATCTGGCTGGGTAAACAAACCGGCTACCAGTTGCAGGAAAGTTCCTGGCTCAAAGACATTGACCTGCTGGTGCCAGTCCCCCTGTTTCCCCGCAAAGAAAAACTACGGGGCTACAACCAGGCCACCCTGCTGGCCAATGGCATAGCGCAGATCACACCAATCCCGGTACATCCGGCCACACTTATCCGACAACAATTTACCGCGACACAAACTAAAAAAGGCCGGATAGACCGCTGGAAAAATGTAGCTGCCGCCTTCAAAGTCAATGGCAACCTTCCGGCAGGCGCACACGTACTACTGATCGATGATGTTATTACAACAGGCGCCACCACTGAAGCATGCTGTATGGCCCTGCAACAAGCCGGAGCCAGGGTAAGCGTATGTTGTTTGGCCTATGCGTGGAGCTAAAAAGCTTAAAGCAGAAAGCAAAAAGCTATTAAAGCGGATAATAAAAGCGGACATTTAGCTATACAAACTACCATATCCGCTTTAATAGCTTTTTGCTTTCTGCTTTAAGCCTTCGGCTTTCTGGAAAAACTTCCCGTTTTTTAATGCGGGAATGTTAACTTTACAAGTACAGCTCTTCGCTGATTCTTTTAGTCAGTCTCTTTAAAAAAACGTCTATATGTTTAGGTTAGCAATACTATCAGTTGTTATGCTTTTTGCCTCATCCCATCTTTATGATTTTAAAGTAGATGCTGTTGACGGAGGAAAAATCGATTTCTCCAAGTACAAAGGAAAGAAAGTATTAATTGTAAATACCGCATCCCTGTGCGGTAATACACCACAGTACGAAGGATTGGAAAAGCTGTACAAGAAATACCAGGATAAACTGGTAATCATTGGTTTTCCAGCCAACAACTTCGGTTCTCAGGAACCCGGCAGCAACAAGGAAATACAGGAGTTCTGCACAAAAAAATATGCAGTTAGTTTTCCTATGGCCGCCAAAATATCTGTAAAAGGGGCTGATATACATCCGCTGTACAAATGGCTGCTGGATGAAAGTAAGGCCAAACACTTTGAACCGGCTGAAGTAACCTGGAATTTCCAGAAATATCTGCTGGATGAAAAAGGAAACCTGGTGGCTGTATTTTCTCCTAAAACACAACCTGAGTCTGCAGAAATTATTGCTGCGATAGAAAAGTAGTCGTAGCCCCGTATTTAATCTTTCTGTTGCCAACTTTGTGTAAAGATTTTGCAGTTACTTACGTTAACGTATATGCGTTAACGTAAGTATGCTGTTATTTTTATTCACAATGTGTAACCGTATTCATGAAACACCAACTGATCCCCAGCCGGAAAACACTGCCATTAGCCACTATGGTCTGCTTTTTTCTGTTTTTTACCGCTTGTCAGAACGACGGAGACGGACCTTCTCTTTCTTGCCCGGAAATGAAAATGAGTGCCATCATCGGTGGTCGCGAGCGCGCTATGACCCTTACCAACAGTATTATTTTCCGATCAAAGACCGACAGCGGTGGCCATAAACTGTTGAATATGGAAAGCATATCCGACACCTTCAAGGTGGTATTCAATCTAACGGATGGCATGTATAATGAAAATGCCCTGAAAAATGATAGTATTCACCTGGATACTTTCCGGTTCTCCCGGCTCGGACCCCAAAATGGATTAGTAGCCGTTGGCTTTATGAACAACAGTGGCTCCTTTGATTTACTGACAACGGATACTTCCAATATCATTATCCGCAAGATCAATACCCAAACACAAACCATTTCCGGAAGTTTCTTTTTTATAGCAGATAACCAGACGGTCACCGGTGGAGGTTCGTTTGAAAATGCCTGTTATGTATCGCTGCAGTAAGCGCGATTAGCCCCTTTTCATTATCTTGCGCCCATGCTATTTTCAGATATCATAGGACAGGCTGATGTGAAGCAGCAACTCATTCAATCCGTTCAGCATAACCGGCTTAGTCATGCCATGGTACTACTCGCACC
>NZ_DATCVJ010000596.1:0-5308 GCF_036566945.1 Chitinophaga sp.
ATACGCAGTGTTTAACTTTCGGTTCAATACCACGTGGCTGGGCAGCTCCAAAAATTCAATACAATTTAATTACGATTTCAGGAAGTATATAGGCCTCAGTAAAAAAAATCCGGAAGAGGTGTTGGCATTCTGGTCACTGGCCTCTTTCAAACTGAATGGCACCATTCCTTACCTGGAATTGCCTGCTACAGGTTATGATATCTATAACCGATCCGGCCGGGCTTATACCATCGGGAGATTTAAAGGCCCATCGTATGCATACTATGAATCAGAGTACCGTTTTCCCATCACCCGCAATAAACTGTTAAGCGGCGTAGCTTTTTTTAATATAGAAACCGCGTCAGACGGCATGGGGAAAAAACTGTTTCAATATTGGGAACCTGCCGGGGGAGCCGGACTCAGAATCCTCCTGCAAAAGAAAAGCCGCTCTACCATATGTTTTGATTATGCCAAAGGTAAATACGGGTCAGGTGGTTTCTTCTTTGGATTAAATGAAGCCTTTTAAATGAATGTATCCCAGGTTTTTGCTGGACGGGCATCTGTTTTTCTGGAAATTAAATTAAGTTTACAGCATCACCTGATCAACAATTTTATAAGGAGATTCCGTTCATAATTCAAGCTGTCTTATTTGAATCCGTTTAACAAAATAGCACCTGACAAGTGGAAACATTTCTATGTGGGGATCCTGATGGGAGGATTCCTGGAAGTGGCCGCATGCATAGTATGGCCGGAGCGTCCGGTGATGGCTTCTTTCATAGCATTGGCACTGGTAGTGTCCATCAGTTATGGCTTTGAATTGTTTTCCCTGGTTACCGGCAGAGGGCATTATGATGTAATAGATGCCATAGCAGGTATTATCGGGGGCATGCTGGGGATGGTGATAGTTCTTCTAAAACAATTTTTATGAAGATGCGTACCTTATTTGCCGCTGTATTGCTATCACTCACCGCCGTGCATAGGATGTTTCTTCCAGTGATACCGGAACATCATATGACCAGAAAGTAGTGTTTTTCATGGATGGAAAAATGGACACAACACTGTTGGTAACAAGAATATATAGGGCCTTCTATTTCTTAATACATTTTCATACAATTTTCTGAGATCTGAACACTTTTACCCTGGTATTCCGTGGCACCTTTGAGTACATTAAACTAAAGAAAATGAAAATCGTACTTACCGGCTCCCTCGGGAATATTAGTAAACCGCTCACTGAAATATTGGTAAAAGAAGGACACCAGGTCACCCTCATCAGCACAGATCCCAATAAGCAGGACCAGATACAGGCTATGGGTGCTCATCCCGCTATCGGCAGCATCCTGGATCTGCCTTTTCTCATTAAAACTTTTACAGGGGCAGATGTTGTTTATTGTATGAATCCACTGGATTTCACTGCACGGGACCTGCACGCATGGGATGGGAATATGGATAATTATATCAAGGCTATCAGAGAAACCAGGATAAAGCGTGTAATCGTGCTCTCTGGCTGGGTCGCCCACCTGCTGAACGCTATCCAGCCGGAGAAAAAGTTTGAAGCACTCAAGGACCTGTCTATTACCTTTGTGCGACCAGGACCTTTTTACAGTAATTTCTATCACCTGAAGGATATGATCCGCCACCAGGGCATGATTGTATCTAATTATGGCGGAGAAGATATGGTGGCTTTTGTAGCGCCTGAAGACATCGCTGCTGCCATCGCAGAAGAGATCAATGCCCCGGCACCTGTAAGTTTGAAAGTGATATATGTGGCCAGCGAAGAACTTACCTGTACCCGGACAGCACAAATTATTGGAGAAGCTATCGGAATACCAGACCTCCAATGGATAGCATCTCCCGGAGAACAGGTGAAACAAGGACTCGAAGCTACCGGCATATCGCCTGAGGTGGCCGGATTATTGGTAGAAATGCAGGAGAATATGCACAATGGAAAAGCGCAGAGGGATTACTACCTTAACAGACCGATATTAGGGAAACGAAAACTACAGGATTTTGCCAGGGAGTATGCTGTCTGGTACCATCAAAACTAAATATTATGACCGGAAACCTTCCCCTGAAGATAAAAGGTATACAGGAACTATTGCAGTTGAGAGGCTTGCCTGTTACCAAACATCCCCTGATCAGTGTATTAAACATTACTGAGTTAAAAGAGCGCCCTAAGAATTTAGATATCGTGGTAACCACTGATTTTTATTTTATAGGGATGAGCAAGTCCACACAATCTTGTTTAAAAATGAAGTATGGACAGCAGGAATATGATTTTGATAAAGGTGTGATGAAATTTATAGCACCGGGGCGGGTTTTTAGTTTTAATACTGATCAGGTGGAAGAAATAGATCTGGATGGATGGTTGCTCATGGTCCATCCAGACTTTTTCTGGAAGCATCCCCTTGCATTCAAGATTAAGCAATACGAATTTTTTGACTATACGGTAAATGAAGCCCTGTTCCTGTCTGATAATGAGGAACAGACTATTAGCGGGTTATTTAAGAATATTGAACAGGAGTATAGTGCCAACATTGATAAATTCAGTCAGGGGATTATTATTTCCTTCATCGAATCCCTGTTGGGATATTCAGAGCGCTTTTACCAGCGACAGTTCATTACCCGTAAAATTACGCACCATGGTATCGTAAGCCAGCTGGAAACATTGTTGGAAAAGATTTTTTCTCAGAAAGTACTGGAAGAAAACGGAGTACCTACGGTAAAGGATATATCCAGTCAGCTGAATATTTCACCTAATTATCTGAGTGGCCTGCTTAAAACGCTTACAGGTAATAGCACCCAACAGCATATACAGGAGAAGATCATAGAGAAGGCGAAGGAAAGACTGATGATGACAGATTTGTCCGTAAATGAAATAGCTTTTGAACTGGGATTTGAATATCCGCAGTCTTTTTCTAAATTGTTCAAGACTAAGACGAATATTTCACCGCTGGAATTCAGAAAGTCTAGCCGGTTTTAATCTGAAATATTATAGATGCGTAGCCGGAATTAGCCGCTGAAAATCTGATGCATTTTCTGTAATCCGCAGCGATAACGGCTGCCAGCAGACTTACTGCGGGCCAGTTCACGGAAGTTTACACAAGGGTATGTATTGTTGTTTATAGGAAGACGTGCCGTAAAGAAATATACACTTACTATTTCAGTACCCAAAATCCCGTGCTACCTGGTTTTCTTTCATCTGTCGCCTTCTTTAACAGTGTATCGCCAACTGCTATGTTTCCAAATATTTCAATGCCTGCATCAACAGTCATACCTTGCCGGATGTCCACCCATTCCGCTTTACCCTGATGAACGCGGATCACAAATTTCTTTTCCTGGGTCGTGGCAACAGCTGCAAAGGGGACTATGAATGATGATGTACCGCGTTCCAGGGCAATCTTTACATAAGCAAAGGAACCTGCTTTGAGTAGGTGATCACTGTTATTTACCTGGAATTCCCACAACTCAGTGCGGGTGCCAGGATCAATCGTTTCTGATTTGCGGGTAAGCACTGCTTTGAAACGTTGTGTAGGATAAGCATCTACCCGAAAATCGATATTCTTTGAAATACTGGCAGCAGCAGTATAGATTTCAGGAACGGCAGCACGAAGGCGCAAGGTCCGGTTATTCTGCACAGTGAGTAACATGGCATTGGAACCTACCAGCGATCCGGGATCGGCTTTACGGGCTGTGATTACACCGTCAAAAGGTGCCGTGATATACAGGTATCCAGACACTTCTTTGTATGCCTGCGACTGTTTACTGGCGGCTACATAGGTAGCACTATCTGCCAGCATTAAATTGCGGTTACGCTCCAGGTCTACCGGTGCAACAATACCTGGCGTTTTTGCCTGGGACGCCCGAAGTAATCGTTCATAATTATCTCTGCTGGATGCCCATTTAGCCTTTGCCGACTGCAAAGCGGCTTCTGATTCTGCAAAGCGGCTGTTCACTTCCGGGGCTTCGATAATGGCAAGTGTTTGCCCTTTTTTTACACGGTCGCCCAGATCTACTTTCATCGCACGTACAAAGCCCTGTACTTTTGCAAACAGTTCTGCATTTTCATATGGAATCAGTTCGGCTGGTAACTCGATCGTTTTTTTAACGGTATCCTGCTTCAATATGAATACTGGCACAGTGTCCTGCACGGCAGCTGCGCTTTCTTTTTCTGGCTGTTGCTGTGTGTTACCGCAAGCCGCCAATATTATAATGACACTAATGAACGCGATGGATCGCATATAATTGAGTTTATTTTTATTACTGTTTGTCATAGTGAATGCTGTTTGAATCATCCGGATCTAAAGAAACATATTTAAATGGCCTTCTGCCGATGATCAGTTGATATACATGGGGCAGGAAAAACAATACCCCGATGGCGGAGAAAAGAAGTCCCCCGATTACCGCGATACCCAACGGGGCTGTCTGATCACCGCCTTCCGAAATGCCCAAAGCCATAGGAATCATTCCCGCTATCATGGCGGCACTGGTCATTAAAATAGGACGTAACCGCGCTTCGGCTGCCCGCATATGACCGAATTGAATACCTGCCTTTCTATTAAATTCAGCGTTTGTTATGAAAAGCACCGCATTTGCAATAGCTACACCTACCGCCATGATCGTACCCATATATGACTGAATATTTAAAGAGTTGCCAGTAACTAAAAGGAACAATAGCGAACCGGCAACTACCGCTGGTATAATCGATAAAGTAGCCAGTGCAACCCGGAACGATTGAAAGTAAACAGCCATTACCAGGAAGATCACGATCACCGCTATTAATAATCCAAATTGCAGACTGGTAAGTGTTTGCTCCAGTAACTGCGGTTGACCGCGTAGCAGGATTTTAGCGCCATTCGGAAGTTTCCCTATACCGGAAATGATCTTGTTTACTTGATTGAAAACCGTTCCCAAATCCTGTTTGTGAACGTTCGCTGTAATAGTGATATAACGTTGCTGATTAAGCCGGTCATATTCCCCGGTAACAATCGTGCGCTTCCAGGTAGCTACCTCGCTCAAATAATGTGTGCTGCCTATGCCCCCGGATATTGGGATTGCTTCCAGTTGTGCGGTGCTATTCATCCTGTACTCCGGGTATTGCACCTGTACCTGGTAAGCAGTACCAGTTGTTTTGTCCAGCCAGTAATTAGGCGAGGTAAAACGACTGGATGACGTAGCAGTAGCGATGGAACGGGCTACCTGATCTCCTGAAATACCCAGCTGCCCCGCCTTTACTCTATCCACATCTAACCGGATGGCCGGATAATCCAAGGGAGTAGCTATTTGAAGATCACGCAGGGAAGGAATGGCAGATAACTTATTTAATAATTCC
>NZ_DATCVJ010000597.1:0-2429 GCF_036566945.1 Chitinophaga sp.
GTGGAAAATTTTGACAACATGGCAGCCTGCCCCATATATTTATTGATGTCAGCAACCGCCAATAACGCATAGGGGAATCTAATGATCGCGATTATCCTCCTGGTCCTCCGGGTAATCACCCTGGGTATTACGAACCAGGAAGCTAGCGCGATCGTCGTTATCCCTGCGATGCCTAACTATGCGCCGGTTATTGACGCTTCCGAGTGCATGTGTGATGAGTGCTACTCCGAAGACTGCTTTACCGAAGCCCTTGTCGAGTTCGATGCGATCTTTAACGCGGTTGAGTTTAAGCGCGCCAAGAATGGGCGCAGCATGGTCAAGGGTATTCACTCGTCGAGCTTCAAGTTCGTTAAGAAGGGCTGAACTAATGGCATGGGTAATGGGTGAGGGCAATATGTTCGAGGTTTCTTCTTCGGACGCCGTCAAGATTAAGCGGGACTTCCCGCAGGCACTTGTCTTCAATAACTACGCCGAGGTGCGTAGCTACTGGGCCAATCTTGAGAAGGAAGACTTGGCCGCTAAGCGCACTGCACTCATCTACGGATAAGGGAGCAGCATAATGCGTGAACTACTGGACGCGCTCGACGAACTCACCCGTCGGTATTACTCCAGCGATATTGAAGTGGAGGACTATGTAGCAGAGGTAAACATGATCACTGATCAACTCCGACGCTACCAATAGTTTCTCGGCTACAGGGGATGGGCGCAGCTCCTAATTAATGGGGCTGCGCCCAATATTCCGGCCACTGGAAAAACGAGTGGAATTCTTGCCAGTCGGCCGATATCCCGTAATGTTGTCCATGTCAGCGCGACGCGGTCCTAACCCGCCCGGCTGAGACAAATTCAATAGGGTGCGCCGATAGTTAGTCCTGGCTTTTGATTTGGTGTTCTGGCCTAGCGAATATTCCCGCTAGTTAGACGCGGCAGCCAAATAAAGCGTAAGACCCGGACGACTTTGGTTATTTCGCGATAGGCAGTTTCTAGCCATTTAGTCGCGATAAACACGAGAGCTTAATCCGACGGTTTATTAGTCGGGAACTTTTAATAGGGCCGAAACTAATATGGCTCTAGGCAGGCGTGAATTTCCTCTCCCTGCGCCAGACACGTTATTACTGGGGAATACCTGAAAACGAATTAACGAGAAAACGGGTTTCCTGGTTTAGCGCGGTCAGTGCATATCGGATAAGTACGAACCGCCTAGGCGTAATTATTAGCTGCGCGTCTATTTATCCCTTACGCCAATATCCGGGTATACGGGTATGAGTGGTGGAAGTCTTCAAAAGCTTTCATCACACGAGGGCTAGGTGACCCATTCCAAACTCACCTAATCTCGTTCCTAGGCACAGCCATGCCAACCAGCAATTCATGGTAGGCTTATGCCTAGTAAGCCATCGACACAGAGTGAGGTCTAGCAATGACTGAGAACACGACTCCCGCCACTGAGACTGTCCTTACGGACGAGCAGAAGACAGAGATCTTTAACTCTCTGCCTGCTGAGTTTCAGCAGACTGTCGTAGAGGTCAATGGGGAGATCGACGAGCACAACAAGAACGTAGCCAAGATTATCTCTGCCGAAGCTAAGGACCCGAAGCTTATTAAGGCTGAGATTTTCGAGCAGTCTAAGGACAAGGTTATTTCTCGCCTGCGTTCTGAGGAACTGGCACTTCTGGCACAGGTTGAAGAACTGCGTAAGCAGGGATACGCCCACATTGAGAAGTCCGGACTTATGCCGGAAGAGCTTAATGAAGAGCAGCTGGCTAAGCTTAAGTCTGACGTGGCTGAGAGCGGTAAGTCCATTAAGGACAAGGTTGCTGCGTTTATTCAGATCGAGAACATGATGCCCACGTTTAAGGGCAAGATCTCTGTTCTTCTGGCCGAGGTTAAGAACCGTCGGGGTGTTGCAAAGACTGGCGGTACTTCTTCTCAGGAGGGCACTAAGCGACCCCGCTTTGCCCGCATCACTATCAACGACGTTACCCAGGACGAGAAGGGTAACAAGGTATTCGGCATGGTTAATGGTGAAGAGAAGTACACCTTTACCTTTGCCTCTCAGTACCTGAAGAAGCAGCACAAGGGTATTAAGTGGTCCCCGAAGGACCTTCAGGATGCTTACTACGCTTCTGTTCCGGACGCCGATAACGTCCCGGAGAAGCACACGTTTGAAATGCCCTACACCTTTAAGGATGGGGCCGGTAACGACCAGACCATTGTCTTTAAGATTGGTACGGTCAAGGCGTAACTAACCCCACCTTCAATAGGTGGCTAGCCTCACTCAGACTAACCCCCGTTAGTCAGTCCCGATAAGGGATTGATTAACGGGGGTTTTTCTATGCCCTGATTTAGTCGGCCCATTAGTTGGGCCTACACGCATATTAATTAGAAAGCCTAAACAAAATTACCCAGGCGACGCAGTTGCATGGAAATTCTGG
>NZ_DATCVJ010000598.1:0-7510 GCF_036566945.1 Chitinophaga sp.
AAAAAAGCGTACTGGCTGAGCAGCAGCAACGCCATTAAAAATCCGTACTACGGTAATCAGATGCTGACCTGCGGAAAAGTAAGTGACACTATTAAGTAGTACCTTAACTATTATTATGAAAGCAGTATTGCTATATATAACATTCATGAGCCTGTGTAGTGTAGTGGCTGCACAGGCTTCTTTAGCTCCGGCCCCCAAGGTGGTTCGCTACGACCTGTATGTAGGGGATACCATGGTGAACTACTCCGGCAAAACCAAACACGCACTGGCCATCAACGGTACTATTCCCGGACCTACTCTCCATTTCACCGAAGGAGATACCGCGGAAATTTATGTACATAACACGCTAAAAGAAGAAACGTCTATCCACTGGCATGGGCTTCTTTTGCCCAATCAGTACGACGGGGTTTCCTATCTCACCACAAGCCCTGTGAAAGCAGGACAAACACATCTGTACAAATTCCCGCTTATACAACATGGCACTTATTGGTATCATAGTCATACGATGTTCCAGGAACAAAGCGGTATGTATGGCGCCATTGTTATTCATAAAAGAACGGAAACTAACGCGAAGGAATACACGCTATTACTGAGTGACTGGACAGATATGCATCCGCATACGGTGAACCGCTACCTGCATAACGCCAATGACTGGTTTGCTATTAAGAAAGGGTCTGTACAGAGTTATTCGGAAGCTATTCAGCATAAACATTTCTCTACCAAAGTAACCAACGAATGGAAGCGCATGAACGCCATGGATGTGAGTGATGTGTATTATGAACGATTTCTCACGAATGGCAAAGCAGTGGCCGAACAGCCGCAATTTAAAGCAGGAGATAAAGTTCGTTTACGTGTTATCAACGGAAGTTCTTCCACCTATTTCTGGTTGCATTATGCCGGTGGTAAAATCACGGTAGTGGCCAACGACGGTGCAGATGTAGAACCGGTGGAAGTGGACCGGCTACTGGTAGGCGTATCGGAAACCTATGATGTGATGGTAACGATCCCGGATAATATGCAGTATGAATTCATGGCTACGGCTGAAGATCGTACGGGCAGCACTTCTCTGTGGTTGGGACAGGGCATGAAGATGCCGGCCAAACCGCTGCCCCGGTTAAAATATTTTGAGGGCATGAAGATGATGAACGGCATGATGAAAATGAATGGTGACCTGGATACCAGTGATGGTATGCAGATGACCAATCAGCAGATGGATATGAACACCGTGATGTATCCGGAAATTACCGGCGATGATACACCAGCTCCTATGCAGCATGACATGCACGGTATGCAAATGGATAGCACCGCAGGAGATCTGGTAACGCTGAACTACGGCATGTTAAAGGCGCCGGAGAAAACGACTTTGCCCGAAGGGCCGGTGAAGTTGTTGCATTTCGAGCTAACAGGTAATATGAACCGTTACGTATGGAGTATAAACAACAAAACCGTTTCTGAAACAGATAAGATCCTGATTAAAAAAGGGGAGATCGTGAGGATCGTATTATACAACAATACCATGATGCGGCATCCGATGCATTTGCACGGGCATTTTTTTCGGGTATTGAACGGGCAGGGCGAATATTCTCCGTTGAAAACGGTACTGGATATTATGCCGATGGAAACAGATACCATTGAGTTCGCGGCCACTGAAAGTGGCGACTGGTTCTTTCACTGTCATATTCTCTACCACATGATGAGTGGCATGGGGCGTGTGTTCAGCTATGAAAATTCGCCGCCTAATCCGGAAGTGCCGGACCCGGCAATGGCTTACCGCATGCTGAAAAAAGATGATCGCATGTTGCATACCATGGCGAGGGTAGGACTGGAAAGCACCGGCAGCGATGGAGAAATCATGGTAGCGAATACGCGTTACCGTTTGTCGACCGAATGGCGCCTGGGCTTAAACGACCGGCATGGTTATGAAAGCGAGAGTCATTTTGGGAGATACTTTGGAAAAATGCAGTGGTTGTTCCCCTATGTGGGTTGGGATATCCGTTACCGTAAGATGGATGAACCAGAGAAAAATTTATTCGGGCAAAAGAATACGAAAGATTTCAGGCAAGTGTTTCACGTAGGGTTGGAGTATACATTACCCATGCTGATTGTAGCGGATGCATCTGTGGATACAGATGGCAGGCTGCGGTTTCAGCTGATGCGGGATGATGTGCCGGTAACAAAGCGGTTGCGCTTCAGTTTTATGGTGAACACGGATAAAGAATACATGGCAGGGTTCAGATATATTGTAACGAAGAACTTTGCATTTTCAACACATTACGATAGTGACATGGGATTAGGCGCAGGGATTACATTAAGCTACTAAACTACCAGAGATGGAACATCAGCATCAGCACACGAACATGAAAATGGAACATGATATGCCGGCATCTGATCATGCGGCGATGGGACATGGCGGTCATCACGATCATCATGCGATGATGATTGCCGATTTCCGAAAGCGTTTTTATGTGGTGCTGGTACTCACGGTGCCGGTGATGTTGTTATCGAAAATGATTCAGCACTGGTTGGGGTTGTCTGTTAGTTTTTCGGGAGATGCATACGTATTATTGCTGCTGTCTTCTGTAGTCTTTGTATACGGTGGCTGGCCATTTTTAAAAGGCTGGTATGAAGAAATGAAAGCCTGGGAACCGGGCATGATGACGCTGATAGGATTTGCGATTACCGTGGCATATATCTACAGTGTGGCCACAGTGATAGGTTTGTCGGGAATGGATTTTTTCTGGGAACTGACTACGCTGATCCTGATCATGTTGCTGGGACACTGGATAGAGATGAAGTCGGTAGCCGGTGCTTCGCGGGAGCTGGAACTGCTGGTACAGCTGATGCCGGACGATGCGCACCTGGTACATGGGGAGCATATCATGGAGGTGAAAACAGCATCACTGAAAGCAGGCGATATCATTTTAATAAAACCGGGAGAAAAAGTAGCAGCAGATGGTAGTGTTACGGAAGGCGAAACCTATTTGAATGAAAGCATGCTTACTGGTGAATCAAAGCCGGTGCAGAAGCAGAAAGATGATAAAGTCATTGCCGGATCTATTAATGGCAATGGTGCTATTAAGGTGCTGGTGACGCATGGGGCGGACGATTCTTATTTGTCGCAGGTAGTGAAGCTGGTGCAGGATGCGCAGCAATCCAAATCAAAAACGCAATTGCTGGCAGATAAGGCGGCGCGTTGGCTCACGCTGATCGCCATTCTAACAGGCTTAGCCACTTTTTTATACTGGTGGCTCAGCGGCCGTGATTTATCTTTCGCCATAGAGCGGATGGTCACGGTAATTGTTATTTGTTGTCCGCATGCATTGGGGCTGGCCGTACCGTTGGTGATCGCCAGGTCCACGGCGCTTTCTGCGCGGCATGGGCTGTTGATTAAGAACCGTACAGATTTTGAGAATTCCCGTAAAATTACCACCATCGTATTTGATAAAACCGGCACGCTTACGGTGGGTCGTTTTGAAGTGGTGCGCTTTGAAGCCATACAGCAGGGCATGACTAAGGAAGCCATCCTGCAAATGGCGGCGGCGCTGGAGGGAAGTTCGGAACATCCTATTGCCACCGGCATTATGGGCAAAGCGAAAGCGTTGCAGTTGCAAGTGCCGGCGGCAGAAAATGTAACGGCTATTACCGGCAAAGGGATTAGCGGACGGGTAGATGAAAAGGAAGTGAAGGTGGTGAGTCCGGGATATGTGGCGGAATTGTTTAAGGACCGGAATGTTAATGCCGATATACAATCCGGGGAGACCGTCGTTTATGTACTTATGAATGGTGCTGTAGCAGGATTTATTGCATTGGCAGATCAGATCAGGCCGGAATCTGCCGGGGCCATTGCCACCTTGAAAGAAAATCATATCAAAACGGTGTTACTCACGGGCGATAACAAGGTGGTGGCGGAAAGTGTGAGTAGAACATTGGGTTTGGATAGCTTCATTGCAGAAGTATTACCGCATCAGAAATTGGATAAAATAAAGGAATTGCAGCAGCAGGGTGAGTTTGTGGCAATGACGGGAGATGGGATCAACGATGCGCCCGCGCTGGCGCAGGCAGATGTGGGCATTGCCATTGGCAGTGGAAGTGATGTGGCGGCGGAAACAGCTGGTATTGTGCTGGTGAACAGCAATCCCCAGGACGTGGTGAACCTGATTTTGTTTGGGAAAGCCACCTTTCGTAAGATGATGCAGAACCTGGCTTGGGCAACGGGCTATAATATCGTAGCGTTGCCATTAGCGGCCGGAGTGTTATATAAAGAAGGTATTTTATTGAGCCCCGCGGCGGGAGCGGTTTTGATGACTGTCAGCACAGTAGTGGTAGCCATTAATGCCAGCCTGTTAAAAGTGAAGAAAACCGCGAAATAGCGCAATAATAAAAATAAATCTACTCGGATTTCAGGCTTTTCACCGGATTCATAAGGGCGGTTTTAATAGCGGTATAGCCCACCGTGAGCATAACGACTATGATGGAAATAAAGATAGCGACCGCAAAAATGGGGAGGCCCAGGTGAATCCGGTATACGAAGGTATCCAGCCAGTGGCTCATGATGAACCAGGCAAGTGGTGCGGCTACCACAAAAGCCATCAGCAGCATATAGAGAAATTCTTTGCTGAAAAGCCATATAATGCTTTCCACGCTGGCACCCAGTGTTTTCCGGATGCCGACTTCTTTGGTTCTTTGTGTGGCCATGAAAGATACCAGCCCATACAATCCAATACAGCCAATGATAATGGAAAGACCCGTGAAGAGTTGGATCAACCGGAAAATCATATTGTCCAGTTTGTAAAATGCGGCCAATTGCTCATCGAGGAAAGCGTATTTATAAACGTATTGCGGATAAACATCTTTCCATGCTTTTTCCATGGAGGGCGCTATTTTTTGGAGTTGCTCCATATTAATTTTTATGGCGCAATTGAAATAATTATCACCCATGGTGGAGATGAAAATCGGATCTATGGCTTCGTGGAACGATCTGGTGTGGAAGTCTTTCACAACGCCTACAATGATGCCCTGTCCTCCGTTAATAACAGCCCGTTTTCCTAATACGGCTTCATTGGAAGCCAGTTGCAGATTCTTTACGGTGGTTTCATTCACCAGGAATTCGCGGACGGTATCTGATGGCAGCAGGTTGCGGCCTGCCAGCAGCTGTAAACCAAAAGTGGCTACATAATTGGCATCGCCGGCTCTGCTGCAGATCTGAAAGTTTTCTCCCTTTGTACGGGAATCAAATTGAATGCCCGTAGAAGCGGTTCTGGCTACGGCAGGAGCATTGCCGCAGAAGGTTAGCTGCTCTATGCCCGGTACCTCCGACAATAACGAGCGGAGGGTACTTAATTTAGCCGGACTATTATCCGGCACCGGTAACATCAGGATAGCGTTTTTCTGGAATCCTGGATCTGATGAAGTGGAATAGCGCATCTGGTTGGCGATAACGATGGTGCCGATAATCAATAACTGCGAAATTGCAAACTGGGTAATGACGAGTCCTTTTCTGAGCGACAGGCCCCCATTTTTCTGAGATAACTTATTCTTCAGTGCCAGTATTGGCTGAAAGCCGGCGATGACCAGTCCCGGGTATGCCCCGGAGAGGAATACCACGAGCAAGAATAATATTGGTAAAAAGAGCAGGAGGTAAGCATCCTGAAAGAGATGGATCTGCAGTTGTACCTCGAAGAGGTTGTTGAGATAGGGCAAGGCCAGTTGTGCCAACAAGTAGGCCAGCAGCATGGCGATGAACACAATGACCGCTGTTTCAATCATGAATTGCAGGAAAATTTGCCCGCGGTAGCTGCCCAATACTTTCCGCAGGCCAATTTCTTTTGAACGCCCCATGGCCTGGGCAATAGTGAGGTTCACGAAATTGATGCAGGTAGTGATGATCAGCAATAGCCCGATGGCTGCCATTACCCATAAATTTTTCTTTTCGATGTATCCGTTTAACAGGGGATTGAAATGGATATCGGAGATAGGTTGCAGCTCGAATCCGAAAAGTTTTGCGGCGTCTGTATCGTAGTATTTTTTAGACATCGTGGGGAGTAATTTGTTATCCACGTAAGCAGCTGTGACGCCGGGTTTCAGCAATACAAAGCATTGCATCCCTCTGTTTACATTCATCCACCAGTCTTTTTCCACTAACCAGGCCGAATGATTTTTCACGTTATCAAACGGGAAATAAATTTCGGCACGGAAGTCGGTGTTAGCGGGAATATTTTTTAGTATACCCGTTACCGTGAAGTGCAGGGTATCATCGAGCTGAATAGTTTTGCCGATAGCGTTTGTTGTACCGAAGTATTTTTTAGCGATTCTTTCAGTGATGACAGCGGTAAAAGGGTCTTTTAAAATAGTGGCGGAAGATCCGCTTACCAGTGGGAAATCGAAGATGCCGAAGAAGGAGGGATCGGCGAAAGCGATGTCTTCTTCAAATTTTCTGTCACGGGATGTAGAGATGGTTTTTTTGCTTAATGAAGCTACCATGGCCAGTTTCTCTGCTACCGCAAAGTCGTTGCGGAAGGCATCTCCCAATGGATAAGGTACGCCGGTATTGTAACGTAATTTTTCTTCGTGAAAGGCGGTTACAATTCTGTACGCGCGGTTTTTATGTTGGTGGAAGGTATCAAAGCTCAGGTGATATTTCACCATGGTAAAGATGAGTATCAGGCAGGCAATGCCGAGAGAAAGTCCGGATATATTGATGATGGAATGTGTTTTAAAACGCTTTACACTCCGCCAGGCTGCCTTGAAATAATTTGTGATCATGATAGCAGGTTGATGCCTGTTATGGTAAAAAAGATGCCAGTAGTAAAGGGTTCAGATTATCAGTCTTTTTAAGATGTTTATTTTTTAAATATGTTCGGATTTGTACAGTTGCTTGTGCGGTTTTGGTGAAGTGTTTTTTGTGTTCCGGTGGCAACAGGTGCACAAACAAAAAATTATGGGAGGAATAACTCCTGATTATTCCTCCGCTGTTTTTTATTTATCGCTTTCTCCCTACAAATCTAATGACCGCGCTTTTTCCTATATGATATTCGCCTTCATTTGAAACGATTTCTTCTTCTGACAGTATTAATATGTCATAGCTTTCAAAGTCGGCCATGATCTCTGCTTCTGAAAACAGCATATCAATATCATTGGGTCCGCCTACTTTGGGATCCAGCTTTTTCAGGGGCAGATGGCTTTTACTGAAAGCTTCTAAAATAACTACCCCGCCGGGTTTGAGGTACTCATTTAATTTTTTATGAAGGGCCGATTTTTTATCGCCCTCAAAGTGCGCATAGATAAGGCCAATGGCATCAAATGAGGCGGGTTCAAAGGGGAGTTGTTCCAGATCGCCCACTATATAGGATATGGTCACTGCTTGTTCTTTGGCCAGTTGCAATGCTTTTGCTTCTCCTGTTGAGCTAAGATCAACGGAGGTTACCTGCCATCCAAGCACGGCGGCATACACGCCATTACGTCCTTCTCCGTCGGCGGGCATTAAGATGGATCCGGGTTCAAATTTCTGAAG
>NZ_DATCVJ010000599.1:0-1875 GCF_036566945.1 Chitinophaga sp.
AGCCTTATGAGATCTGCATTTATAATAACGGATTCGGAATTTACATTATCTGATTTGAAACAATGCGCAAAAGGGATGCTTGATTTTGAGTATTCAAATAATACAGAGCTATCGTTCCACCTAAAAGATGTGGAAAGAGGCTATTTTTATATTTCATTGGATAATAGCATATTTGATTTGATGGAGAAATATCAGCAGGAAGTAGTTACTTCACATTTTGCTGCTTTTAATATTTATGGTTGCACCTTCCACTACTTTGATATTCTTAGGACACTAATTAATGCTATACCCTCTGATAAAAAGATAATTGTAGATAATGATCATGGAGCTTTAATTGAAAGGGAAAAATTTTTAACCATTGTGACTTATGAAGAATTTATTGAAATAGCCTTTTGATTTATATTAAAATAATAAATCCAGCCATTTGGCTGGATTTATTATTTTAATATTGCTTGCAATTTAGATTTAGCGAGGAAAGCATCCAGGAGAGAGTAAACGCACTCTTTATCTTTATCTGGAAGTTCATTAATCTCATTAAGCCGCTTCATCATCTTAGGATCTTTAAGTATGTTGGTATCGTTAGCCTCACCGAGTAAAAAGCCAACAGTTGTATCCAGGGCATCTGCCAGTTTTCTAACAACATCAATGGAAGGCAGCATCTCATCCCGTTCATAGCGGCCAATGACGGTATGAGCGGAGCCTAGTTTTTTAGCCAGTTCCTGTTGTGAAAAGCCTTTGGCTTCTCTGCACTCCCTGAGTTTTTTACCAAAAGACACCATTGTGATACTGTCGGCTCCCCAAATTTCGGCCGCAAGAATTAGAGTTATAAATTAATTGATTTATTAACTTTAATCCAGCAATATGAAAAGAAAGAATTTTACAGAAAGTCAGATAGTTACTGCTCTTAGAAGACAGGAAGGCGGTATAGCTGCTAAGGATATCGCCCGTGAATTAGGGATAAGTGAGGCTACCTTTTACAACTGGAAAGCAAAATATGGTGGTATGGAAGCCAGTGATGTCAAGCGTCTAAAAGATCTTGAATCAGAACATGCAGAACTCAAGAAGATGTATGCAGAACTTTGTATTGAAAATCGGGCCATGAAAAACCTGATTGAAAAAAAGCTGTAACGCCTCAGGAGAAACGGGAAGCGGCTGATTTTCTTGTAAAAGAAGAGCAGCTTAGTATCCGAAAGGCGTGTAAGATAGTATCTATCCCGCGTAGTACTTATGATTATAAAATGGTACCAAAAGATGATTCGGCCCTACATAAGGCCCTGGAATCTTTAACGGAGAGACATGCTGGTATTGGTTTTTGGCAATCCTATTACAGATTGAGAAATAAAGGGTTTGCCTGGAATTACAAAAAAATCTACCGGGTGTACACTTCCATGAAGCTCAATATCCGCCGGAGGGTTAAACGCAGGTTGCCAGCCAGGATAAAAGAAGCTTTAGTGATCCCCGATCATCCTAACCAAGTATGGAGTGTTGATTTTATGAGCGATGCCTTGGTGGATGGGAGGAAATTTCGCCTGCTAAACGTCATAGATGATTTTAACCGGGAGTCATTGGCTATTGAAGTAGACACATCACTACCTGCATTACGACTAATCCGTGTACTGGAAAGAATTATAGAACAACGGGAAAATCCTGTTTGTCTCAGGACGGATAACGGCCCTGTAAAGTAAAAACCGGATTAGTCTAAAATGATGCAAAGACTTTTCAGAATTAACACAAAACCGTGTAAGGTTTTTCCAGGACGAGACAATTACATGAAAGTGTTATTGTTTTTTGTACCCCTAGCCTGTACCTTAGTTTTATGAAAACAGTCACCCAAATAAGTTAATCCAACAATGATTTTTTTTATCCAATGTCATG
>NZ_DATCVJ010000600.1:0-11452 GCF_036566945.1 Chitinophaga sp.
TCGTAAGCGTCAGCCAACTTATAGATATCCAATACGTTGGAGGTACGTTCTACGGAAGTACCCATGGCGTACATGTTATTTTCACAAATGAAAATTACCGGGAGTTTCCAGGTCATTGCCATGTTAAAGGTTTCATGCAGAATACCCTGACGGGCAGCGCCATCACCGAAGAAACACAACACTACGTTGTCTGTTCCTTTGTATTGCTCTGCAAGCGCCAGTCCGGCACCTGTACCTATCTGAGCTCCAACAATACCATGGCCACCGAAGAACCCATGTTCTTTGGAGAAAAAGTGCATACTGCCTCCCTTTCCTTTCGAACAACCGGTTGCTTTACCATACAGTTCTGCCATACAAGCCTTAGCGGAAATCCCTTTTGCAATTGCCAGCGCATGATCACGATAAGCAGTGATGAATTTATCCTCCGGCTTGGTAGCTGTCATTGCACCAGCAGCAATTGCTTCCTGTCCTATGTACAAATGACAAAAGCCACGGATCTTCTGCATCCCGTACAATTGGCCTGTCTTTTCTTCAAAGCGGCGCAGCAAAAGCATCAATTCATACCAGTACAGATATGTCTCTTTGGTGAATTTCGTCTTCACGTCTGTTTTAGTTTGCACTCTTTCTAAATTTGTTCGCAAATATAACAGGAAAATCCTAAAATATAAATATCAATTCTAATTCCCATTAAATTATGCAAATTCATCAATTTCAAACAGTTTTGCATTTATTTGCACGGGAATCACGGGGAACTTCCCATTAGTGCGGTTTTTTATTACTTATACAATTGAGAATTTTCGCATATTATTAATTAAGAATAATTTTTTTCTTTGCTTTATATTAATAAAATATCACTCGTTCAGTTCAAAAATTACACGCAGGAGACCTTTTCCTTCCGTCACCGGATCGTTGGGATCACCGGCAGAAACGGTGCCGGCAAGACAAACCTGCTCGATGCCATCTATTATCTTTGCTTTACCCGCAGCTATTTTACCAGCAGCGAAAGCCAGAATACCCAATACCAAACTAACGGCTTCCGGCTCGAAGGCTACCTCGAAAAGAACAGCCAGCCCGAAAAGATCATTTGCACCCTTAAGGATGGAAAAAAAGAGATTAGCCTGAATGAGGATAAGTACGACCGCTTCTCCCGGCATATCGGGCAGTTTCCAGCCGTTATGATTGCCCCCGATGATGCTGAGATTATCCTCGGCGGCAGCGAAGAAAGACGCAAATGGCTGGATAGCCTGTTGTCTCAACTGTATCCTGACTACCTCGACCATCTCATCATCTACCAAAAAATACTCTTACAACGGAACACCCTGCTGAAAAATATGGCCACCACCGGACAAAACCAGGACGGCCTGCTCGACGTGTTCGACCTGCAACTGGCCATGCACGGGGTACCGGTATACGAAACCCGGAAAGCTTTCCTGCAAAACTTTATCCCGAAAGTCCAGGAACTGTATGACTATATTTCCGGTACCCATGAAGTGGTGAATATCCAGTACCAGTGTACGTTACAGGAGGAAGACTATGCGTTGCAGCTGCATCAGGCGCGGTACCGGGATATGCAGCTGCAACGCACCACCACCGGCATTCACAGGGATGACCTGCTTTTTTTACTGGATGATCATCTTATGAAAACCAGCGCCTCCCAGGGACAACGTAAAAGTTTTTTATTTGCCCTCAAGCTGGCGCAGTTTGAAGTGATCCGTCAAAATAAAAAATTTCCTCCCCTGCTGCTGCTCGATGATGTGTTTGAAAAGCTTGACCAGGAGCGTGTTACCCGTTTAATTACCCTCGTGGCGAGCAACAACTACGGCCAGGTATTTATTACAGATACACACGCAGACCGCCTTCAGCAAGCCTTTGCGGGAACAACCGCCGAAATACAACTGATTGAAGTAGGTGGGCTCGCAAAGGAGCAAAGCAGCAAAGCAGCAAAGGAGTAAAAAGAGTAAAAAGAGTAAAAAACGCTTTTCACCTTTGCTGCTTTGCTGCTTTGCTCCTTTGCGTGAAAAAACTTAGCTTTGCCGGATGCGCCACGGAACTACCAGTATCGGAGATGCCCTTCGGGACTTTATGAACAAAAGCAGGATGAAACCCCGTCTCATGGAGGTACGCATCCAGGATAACTGGGAGAAGATCATGGGAAAAACCATTGCCCGCTACACACAGAGTATCCAGCTGATCGATAATAAGTTGATCGTAACTACAACAGTGGCGCCACTAAAACAGGAATTGACTTATTCTAAAGACAAGATCATCAAGCTGGTAAATGAAATGCTCGGAGAGAACATTGTAAAAGAAGTGATGATCAGGTAAGGGATCAGTTGGAGGCAAACTGACGGATCAGGCTATTGATTTCAGAGAATTTCAGGGTGGTCTGCAGATTTACAATCACAAAATCCGATTCTTCCTGTATCAGCATCACGACATTTCCCAACTCATCCTCATTCCCCTTATTGAGTATCTGCACCAGGTTTCCCTTATCTCTTACTTCCATCAGCATATCAAAATTTTCATTGCGTTGCAGGTTACTTTTTAAATCTGCAATGTCATCGCCGCTCACCGTTGTGCCGTTCACGTTAGAGATGGTATATACTTTTACGCGACGTACATTTTTGAGGGCATGTTTCACACTTTGAGCATCGGCATCGTCATCGGCAAACGACAGGCACCAGCCGGCCATCTTCAGGCTAAACCCGCCCAGAGACACGGTATGCACTTCTGCATTGGCGCGGTGTTTATTACGAAATTCACGGAGGCATTTGTCTTGCGCACTGACAGCGGAAGCAGACAATAAAAAACATCCGGCGGCAATAATAAATGATTTCATGGGAGTTAGTTTTTGCATTATTTCTTCTTGATATTTTTCAGCTTATCCATGCCCTGGATATTAACAGATCCGGCAATCAGCGAAATTTCATTGAGATCAATATCGCCCACCAGGCTCATGGCCATGAATTCGCTGGAGCTGCCTACCAACATAATCAGTTCGCTGATGGTACCCCTCGCAGTTTCCTTCACCATAAATTTCAGGTCACTGTCTTTGTCGCGCAGCGTCATCAGTTCCTCGAAATCGCTGCTGAGAAAAGCGGCTGCTTCCTTGTACAGGCGCGGACCTTCCCGGGTATCTTCTTTGGCCAGGATGCGAAGTCCCTTCAGTTTCTGAATGACCTTCATCATGTTTTTCGCATCTGCATCGCCGGCATCTACTTTGGCGAACATGCTGAACATTTTGGGGGTAATACTCACCAGCGTAAAGCTCCGGTCATTTTCGTACTTCTGGAAAAACCGGTCTATGACACTCCCCTGCTGCGCCGAGAGGTGGAAGCTGGCAAAGACCGCCATCAATAATAAAAGGTAACGTTTCATCTTTCTATATTTATATCTGGTTTTAAAATGGCCGGTTTAATCTTTTCCTTCTACCACTGCGGTAGCCTCATTGAAATAAGATAGTTTCTGCATTTGGGTAGTGCCTTTGTGCAGGTTTTTCGCCAGCAGCTGCAACGCCTTCTTGGTTTCTGCCAATGCCCGCTGCGAGTCGTTCATTTCCTGCTGTCTCATGGCAATGATGGCTTCCTGTTGCCGATGTCCCTGTTGCCGGAATGCATAACCAATCCCTACGGCTACCAGCAATACCGCTGCATACTTCATCCAGTGGCGCAGTGGCGACAACGTCACTACTTTTGCCGTTGGCGCTTCCCATTCTCTTGCCGCCTCCACATGAAAGTACTGGAACATAGGAGCTGCCTCCTGCAACGCTTCCGGTAAATCAGGGTGAGGTGTACTGAAAAACTCACGCAGCCCTGCTTCTTCTTCCAAAGAAGTTTCTCCTTCCCAATATTTTTCCAGCAATGCACTGATCCTGTTATAATCCATATACCTGCAGATTTTGTAGTTTCTCCCGAACCGTTTTACGGGCGCGGTGCAAATTCACTTTCACATCATTCATATCTATGTCTAAAATGTCGGCGATCTCCTGATAGGAATGTCCGTCTATGTCCCGCAGTTGCAGGATGGTACGGTATTTTTCCGGCAGGGCATTGATTGCCACATGCACTTTTCCCATTACATCGTTTTGTTCCGTCACCGCATGTGGACTTTGCTGTTGCATAGCGGGCAGCTCTCCTGCCCTGTCCAGATCATCGGACATACGGTACTTCCTGGACTTGATTTTGTCCAGTGCCAGGTTGCGGGTAATGCGCATGCACCAGGCTTCCATATTTTGTAACTCCGCCATTTTCTCCTGCATGCCCCATACTTTCATGAGGGCATCCTGGGTGATATCCTGCGCGTCTTCCTCATTGCCTAACAGGCGGAATGCAAAGCGGTAAAGCTTTTGCCTGACTGGGACCACCTGTGAGAGAAATCGTTCTAATGACATGCAGAATAGTGCGTTTGAAAAGAAGACGACTGTAAGATGCGGATGTTACAAAAAGTTGAAATTATTTTTTGGGGTGGCGCCTTCGGCGCTTGTCTTTGCTCAGGATTATACTGATTAGAATGATTGTACTGATTTTATTCCTTTTTTCAGGGAAATGCTTACCGCTGATTAAAAACCTTTTTCAAAAAGATAAAGTTACCGAGTAGAAATAGCTAACATCATCATAATCATTCTAATCAGTATAATCCTGAGCAAAGACAAGCGCCGAAGGCGCTCCCCTCCGCTCACTCCAGCTTTATCCGGGGATCTATGAGCGTGTAGAGCAGATCCGCCAGCAGGTTTACGAGTACGAAGATACCTGCGGTGAGTAAGATAGCCCCCATTACAACGGGGAAATCGAATTTGTCGAGGGCATCGACGGTCACTTTACCAATGCCTTTCCAGCCAAAGATGTATTCTACGAAGAAGGCGCCTGCCAGCAGTTCCGCAAACCAGCCGGTGATAGCTGTGATCACCGGATTGAGGGCATTGGGCAGGGCATGTTGCCAGATGACCCTTGATTTGGAGAGTCCTTTGGCGTAGGCAGTGCGGATATAGTCCTGGTGCAGCACATCGAGCATAGCACTACGGGTGAGCTGCACGATAATGGCCAGTGGGCGGATGCCCAGGGTGATGGCCGGCAACACCAGGTTGCGCAGGTTGAGCACCCGGCCTTTAAAAGGGTCTATATCGAATAAACTGCCGGTCATATGTAAACCGGTGTAGTCGCTGAGTACAAAACCAAAAAGATAGGCCAGTACAATCCCGGCAAAAAACGAGGGGGCGGAAATACCGGCTACGCTGGCAAATACAGCGCCGGTGTCCATCCAGGTATTTTGTTTTACGGCCGATAGCACGCCCATGGCGATTCCCGTGATAGTAGCGAACAACATGGCAGCTACTGCCAGCAGCAAAGTGCCGGGCAATGCTTCCATTAAAATATCCCATACCTGTTTCTTTCCCTGGTAGGAACGCCGGAGGTAGGGCGTTTTCAGCACCAGTATTTTCTCTTTTGATATATGCGCTACCGTTATATAGTGCAGATTTTCCGCAGCCTGTTCCTGCGTGTGCACGCCTACAGGCAGCAGGTCGTTGAGGTAAAACAGGAACTGCACGCCAACTGGTTGGTCGAGATGCAGTTCCTTGCGTACATTTTCCAGTGATGCCACGTCTGCCCGCTGTCCGAGGGTAAGCCTGGCCGGATCGCCGGGCAGTACATTAAACAGGAAGAACACCAGCACTACTACACCGAGTAGTACCAGTAAACCATAACCTGTTTTGCGGAGCAGAAAACGAAGCATAGATGGAAATAGCTTTTAGCAGTTAGCTTTTAGCTTTTAGACTAAAGCGAATGTACTTTAGCGGTTAGCTTTTAGCGGTTAGTAAATGTAATAAAAATCAACGATGGTCTTCGCTGCATTTACTAACCGCTAAAAGCTAACGGCTAAAAGCTTTCCGGAATATCGTTATAATGCCATTTGCCTTTGATAGTTCCTTTGTCCAGCAGGATCAGGCAGGGATTACTTCTGCCGGCTGTTTTAATGGCCACACCATCCATTTGCACAAACGGGAACTCCAGGCCATGCTGTTGTTTAAACGCTGCGATCTCCTCTTTGGTAGAAGCAGTCACTCCATATATTACTACGCCCTGGTTTTTCCATTTGTCCTGCAGCGCTTTCATTTTCGCATCCCAGCCACTACCTGCCTTTTGTACGTTCAGTACGAGGAAGAGGTATACCGGTTTGGTTTCGGATAAAATGCTTTCGGTTTGATTTACACCATCCTGATCGGTGAGGATGAAATCTTTGATGGCTGGTTCAGCATTTCCTTTCTTCACCAGTTTATCTTTACGATCTACGAACTTCCAGGTGCTGTCTGACCATGGATAGTTGTCTGCCGTAAATTCTTTTTTCTGTCCATCTTTTTCATAGATAAACATCATTTCGTACACGTCTGGCGTAGCGCCTGGAGGCAGTTTCATCTTCTCCGGAATATTATTACCTACTTTATAAGGCAGACAGTCCACAAACGGCAGGTGTTTTAATGTATACCATTGAATACCAAAAGATAAAACGGTGGCTATCAGTAACGCAATGCCTGCACCTTTGATGGGTTGTATTTGTTTGCGGTAGAAGAAAATCACGAGGATCATCACCCACAGAATCACATCTTTCCAGAATGTTTCTACTGCGGTTAGTTTAATACAGTCACCGAAACAGCCACATTCGCGGATGGTACCGCTGAACAATGCATAGGCGGTGAGGAAAGTAAAGAAAGTGATGAGCAGTAACAGCAGCACAGAAAAGATACGCATCCGGTATCCTACCAGCACGGCCACACCGGCAATAATTTCGAAGGCATTCATTAATATGGAATAGCCCAGGGAATACGGAGAAAGAAATGTCAGATGCAACACTTCGAAAAATTCCTCCATTTTATAGCTGAGCCCTAAGGGGTCATTGGCTTTAATAAGACCGGAGAAAATGAATAACACCCCAACGATTATACGCAACAGGTTAAGGATAATCTTCATAAAATAGTTTAATGGTTAAGTGATCCGTGAAGATAAGGACAATCATGGTTTACCTTTCTCTAAAATTGATGAGCGCAACATTTTGTGGACGCCGCCGGTAAATCTAATGCTGAATTAAAGCGCTAAATCCCTAAATTCGAAAATGATTGATTTTCCTTCTTAGATTTGCAGGCAAAATAAAGAATTTCGGGTAAAAGGCCAGAACTATATGAAAATCAGGTACAACGCGCCTGCATGCTAACTTCTTAACGCATTCAAATGAAACCAGACCATATCCCGACATTACCCTCACCGGCTATTAATTGCAGGGGGCAATTATTGTCACTTGCCAAGCCTGTTGTGATGGGGATCATCAATGTAACAACAGATTCTTTTTATGAAGGCAACCGTATGCACGAGTTGCACCAGGTGATGGAAAAGGCGAAGCAACACCTGGAAGAAGGCGCCGCCATTCTGGATCTTGGCGCACAAAGCACCCGTCCGGGAGCCGATGTGATTGGCCCCGAAGAAGAGTTACATCGTTTGTTACCAGCTATTCATGCGATACTGAACCGTTACCCTACCGCTATTATTTCTGTAGATACCTGGTATGCCGCTGTTGCCGAAAAAACGGTGCATGCGGGCGCCGCTATTATTAATGATGTGAGTGCCGGCGATATGGATGCCGCCATGATTCCGGTTGTTGGGCAACTACAGGTACCCTATATTGCCATGCACATGCAGGGCAAGCCTGCTACCATGCAGCAGCATCCTCAGTATGAAAACGTAGTAACAGAGGTACTGGACTACCTGAAACAGAAGCTGGCCGAATGCAGGGCGGCGGGCATCAAAGATTTCATTGCAGATCCCGGATTTGGTTTTGGGAAAACCATTGAACATAATTATGCCCTGCTAAAGGAACTGCACCTGTTTAAAGATATCCTGGGAGTACCTGTGCTGACAGGCATTTCCCGTAAATCGATGATTTATAAACTGCTGGGCATTACGCCAGTGGAAGCATTGAACGGCACTACCGTATTGAACACCATTGCCCTGCAACAGGGTACACATATATTAAGGGTACACGACGTTAAAGCCGCTGTAGAAGCGGTAAGGATTACGGAGAAAATGAAAGGCTAATTAAATCTTGCTATTTTTACAACTATGAAGGAAGTAATACAATTTTATGGAGTTGAGTTTCGCTGGCTGAATGTTTTGGACCTGCTGATTGTTGTTTTTTTAATCATTCAATTATATCGTTTATTAAAAGGTAGTCTTGCTTTCAATATTTTCGTTGGGTTGTTGATGGTATATGCAGCGTATTTCCTGGTCAGGGCTTTACAGATGCCTATTTTGACCATTATCCTGCAGAACTTTATTAATGTGGGTATCATTGCCATCATTATCATTTTTCAGCCGGAGATCCGGAAGTTCTTGCTGGTACTGGGAAAGAAGACACCTTTGAGCAAGGATAGTTTTTTGACCAAGTTGTTCCTGCCTGATAAGTTTAAGAGTTATAAGGAAGAAGAAAATATTATCAATGAGCTCATTGTAGCGGTGAGCCGGATGCAGAGTACTTCTACAGGTGCCTTGATGGTGATTGCGACCACCTATCGTTTAAAATTCGATTCTGCGTCCAGTATCCCCATTGATGGCAACGTGAGTGCCAAGCTGATAGAAAGTATTTTTGAGAAGCATAGTCCGCTGCACGATGGTGCGTTGATTATAGTGGGTAATAAGATCCTGGCGGCCAAAGTGATATTACCGGTATCGGAGAATCCGAATCTACCCACACGTATTGGTTTGCGTCACCGGTCGGCGGTAGGTATTACCGAGCATAGTGATAACCTGGCGATTATCGTGTCTGAGGAAAGAGGTACCGTGTCTTATGCCATAGATGGCGTATTGACCCAGGATGTATCGCTGGAAGATTTGAAAGTGAAGTTATATGAAGTGCTGATTGACGGATATGCGTAGAACGAACAGCTTTTAGCTTTTAGCTTTTAGCTAATGCAGCGGAGATAGACACGGAAAATTAAAGATTAAATAAAAGAGAAAGGAGATCAGGTGCAATACCTGATCTCCTTTCTCTTTATACTTCATTTCCGCTGCATTTACTAAAAGCTAACAGCTAATAGCTAACAGCTGTTTCATTATTTATTTAGCTGGAGGCGTGAACTGTGGAGCTGCTGCTTCAGGAGCACCTGCTTTAATGTCTACCAGTTGAACGTCAAATACCAGGATAGAGTTACCAGGAATAACCGGAGGACTTCCCTGTAAGCCATAAGCTAAGCCGGAAGGAATTACCAGTGTAGCTTTGGAACCTTTTTTCAGGCCGCTTAAACCTGCATCCCAACCTCTGATCACGAAACCACGACCGATAGGGAATTTAATGGGTTCTAAAGGCATACCAGGGCGCATAGTTGAATCCTGGCTGGAATCAAATACTTTACCGCTGGTGAGTTTACCAGTGTAGTGTACATAAACGGTATCACCTGGGTTAGGTGTAGCGCCGGTACCTTCCTGGTTAACGGCTACGTATACGCCTGCAGCGTTTTTGGTAGCTTTGATTTTGTTTTTGTCCAGGTACTCAGTGATGAGTTTTTCGTCTTTCTCTCTCTGAGCAGCGGCAGAGTAAATGCCTTCTACTGCGAAAGTGATTTTCAGTTTGTCACCTTTTTTACCGAACGGAGGACGTTCCTGAGCTGGCAATGAATCCCATGGAATGATGAAAGTAGCGCTATCACCAGCGTGCAGCAAAGCAATACCTTCCATCAGGTCGTACTTGTTCTGAGCTTTCTGTAATACTACCGGAACAGCTGCTCCAACCATTTTACGGGATTCGCCCAACAGGGAATCATTGATGCGTTGGGTTACATTCAGGAGGGCAGTATCGCCCAATTTCAGTTGTGCACCGCTGCCGGATTTGTGAACGATATACTCAATACCGCCCGGTGTTTTTTTAACACCTGTGCCGCAACTGGCTATCAGTAAGCCGAAAGCTGCCGTTGCAACTAAAAACTGATTGTTTCTTTTCATTTGTTTGTATTAGTAGGTTGAAATACTTTATTTAATTCACTGCAACAGATCCTCGTTTTCTTCAACCGCCTTGATGAAACGGTCAACGGTTTTTTCCAGCGGGTCTACACTGCGGCCACCGGAAGCGTTAAAATGTCCGCCGCCGTCGAAGTATTTGCGGGCGAAGGTATTCACGTCGAAATCTCCTTTGGAGCGGAATGACAGTTTAACTTCTGAGTTTCTATCAATGATCAGTGCGGCCATTTTAATGCCCTGTATGGATAACAGGAAATTAACCAATCCTTCGGTATCGCCTGTTTGCAGGTCAAATCTTTTCAGATCGGAATAAGGGATGGCCAGCATGGCGGTATTGTATTCATAGAATACTTCCATGCGGTTCAGCAGACTATGTCCGAGGAAGCGCAGGCGGTTTTCCAGGAAATTGTCGTAGATCGCCTGATGGATCACCTCGTGGCGCAGTCCTCTGTCCATCAGATCGGCCACCATGCGGTGCACGGCAGCGGAGGTAGATGCAAAGCGGAAAGAACCTGTATCGGTTACCGTACCGGCATAGATGCACTGGGCAATTTCGAGGTTAATATACTGCTCATCTCCCAATTTATATATAGTTTCATAAACTAATTGGGCAGTTGAACTTGCTTTTGTATCGCTAATGCCGTAGTCAAAATTGGGATGTGGCTCCAGGTGATGGTCTACAAGGATTTTGATACAATCCAGTTTTTCCAGGTGCGGCGCCAGATTTTTGGTGCGGTACAGGGCATTGAAATCCAGACAAAACAGGAGTTCAATACCTTTGAGCGCCTCAATGGCCCGGTCCATAGAAGATTCGTAGTCGATAACAAGGTCAGCTCCTGGCATCCATTTCAGGAAATCCGGAAAGTTAGTTGGAGAGATTACAGTTACCTGGTGTCCTTTCTGCACTAAGTAGTGGTACATTGCCAGCGAAGATCCCATGGCATCCGCATCTGGCTTCTGATGCATAGTGATGACCACTTTCTTAGGGCTCTCCAGTAAAGGCTTAATTTCCTCGATCGGCTTCATTAAAAAACTGTAATGTTAAGAGTTGATTTCCAATCACAACAAGTGCTTGAAACAGAAAACGAAGTGCGAAGATCTTTATTTGAGCCAGAATTTCAAAATTTTTTACCACTAAAGAAAATGTAATTACTTTTGCGGCCTAATCTGTAATTCGGAATTAAACATTATATGAGCAACAGAACATTTACTATGATCAAGCCTGATGCAGTAGCAAACGGGCACATTGGCGGCATTTTAAACATGATCAACGCTGCAGGTTTCCGCATCGTAGCCATGAAAATGACGCAGTTATCTACTGCTAAAGCAGGTGAGTTTTATGCAGTACATGCGGAAAGACCTTTTTACGGTGAACTGGTAGAATTCATGAGCAGCGGCCATATCGTAGCGGCTATCCTGGAGAAAGACAACGCCGTAGAAGATTTTCGTAAACTGAT
>NZ_DATCVJ010000601.1:0-12366 GCF_036566945.1 Chitinophaga sp.
CTTCACCAAGTTCATCTTTTTTGTCTACTACTGTGACGTTGTAGGTGCCTTTTGTTCCCCGGGCGATAAGTCGTCCATCCTCGTTTTTATAAGGCAGGGGGATGCTAAAAGCAGCAGCTAGTTTTGGTATTACGATATCAAAGGTATCGTTGTCCAGTAGTACGATATTTAAATGTCTTTTCATCTGTCTGTTTTTTAGTGATGATCCACGTGTACCTGTACATCGCCAGCTCTGGCCATCTCAGCGAGTTCGTGGGATTTGAATATTCTGAAGCTAAAGGCTTCCTCCCTTAATCCTGGGAAGACTTCCCTCAGCCTCCTGTCGATAGATTGTTCAATATCCTCCATACCCGGAATGTTGCTAGCTTCTCTTCTTCTGTTGGTGAATACCGGGTTGTAGGCAAGATAATCTGATTTAATGAATCCGTCTACATCAAAACTTTCAGGATTGAATGGACGGGCAAGTGCGGGATCATGCACCTTGCTAATACCGCTGGCAACACTTCCGCGGTATCCGATGCCGGCATTAGGATCTATTTCCCGGATGGCCGGCAGATGGTCGCTCAGAATTGTGTTTACTTGTTGTTGGATACTTTCCAGGATCGGGTTAAGCCCGAAAATATCTACCCACTTGTTAGGGTCTTGTACGTATGCGTATGTGTTTAGTCCGCCTGCAATAGATAACGGGTCTGGGCTGATATAATTGCCATTTTCTTTATCGTAATACCGGAAGCGGTTATAGCATAGGCCGGTTTCTATATCATCATATTGCCCCTGGTAAAGATAGTTACAGAAATTGCTATCACCGGTGAGGTGGCGTGTTTTGCCATAGCAGTCTGTTTCGCGGTGCCATACTTGTTTGCCGTCGCCATTGTATGCATACTGTGGTGTTCCCAGGTGGTCGGGCACCAGGCTGTATTGTTGCTGGTCCTCCAGTTTAGCACAGGGGATGAAGGTGCCTTCCTCAAAGATCCAGGTGCTGAGATGTTCCACGGGTTCAGGAGTGGAGTTGATATCGCCATTGGCAATGATCTGCAACTGCTGATCGTAAGATCCCGTGTATTGCCATTCGTGGAGAGGAACGTTGCCATTCCATACCCATCTGGTAACGGTTTGGGTACGTTTGTTTTCTTTGCAGATCCTGCGGCCTAATGGGTCGTACCGATATACGATATGAGCGCCAGACGGCGTGATAACCTGTTGTAGCAGTCCGTTGGCGTTCCATTCATAGGCCCAGCCGGTGCGGCTGCCTTTCAGTGGAATGTGGTGCTGACGTGCATATGCTTGTTTGTTAATGGCAGCGGAGTTGCTATTGTATTTGAATTCCCTGAATATTAGTTGTCCTTCCGGATCGTAGTGGTAGTAGTAATCTGGACATTCCTGTAGTTGGCCACCTTTTGTATAGTCCCGGTCTTTTTTACTGGTGGTTTGAAAGAGATTGCCGGCTTTGTCGGGCAGCCGATAGATATACTCGGTCACGCTACCGGGGCTGGTGGTATAGCCGGCGCTAAGCAGGCGATCGAATTCGTCATAGTCGAATCGCACCTGCTGACTGGTGGCTTCGTGGATTAGTCGTTGCAGTTTGCCCGCTTTACCCCATTCGTAGCGGGTACACAGCGTGCCGGTATGTTCGCCGTTAATGGATTGCCGTTGTATTCTGCCTTGTTTATCGCGTTGTGTATCGATGGTGATGTTGCCAGGTATGGTTCGTTGTTGTTCCTGTCCGTAATGGTTCCGTTCCCATCTTGCTTCCCAGGGAGCCTGTGTTCCGTTGGCAGCGGTGATGCTTTCCAGCAGGCCGGCATCGCTATGTTGTAGTGTGATGGCTGCGCCGAGGTTGCTATGGATGGTTGTGGGATAACCGTGCTCGTTATATTGTCGTGTTACCTGGTATGCTCCCTGTTTTTCGAGGATGATGCGTCCTGCGGCATCGCGTTGCAGCGTGATCTCTCCGTTTTCGTTAAAGGCAGCAGAGAGTTGACCGTCTTTGTTATAAGCATAGGCAGTGGTGCTGCCATCATACTGCTTTTCCAGTACGATGCGGCCTGCGCTGTCGTATTCGTAGGTAGTCCAGCGTTGTCCGGGACGTAATATTTTTTTTACGCGGCCGGCTTTGTCGCGTTGGTATTCCCGCAGTTGGCCATCGAAGTTCCATTCCCGGGCGATGTTGCCCTCGGCATCCCGCTCGAGTCGGTACAGTGCGCCGGTGGCATTGGCTACGCTGGTGAGCTGTAATTCCGTATCGTAGGTAAGTTGCTGGTGAACCTGCTGTTGACTGCGGCTGGTGAGTATGCCCAGGGGACCGTAGGTGAAATTCACAGCGCGTTGGCCGTCACCTGCCTGCAGAAGGTTACCGGCATCGTCGTAAAGGAAGTGGTGAACAGACTGGTCGGCTTCGCGCCACTGGGTCATATGGCCGGCGGCATCATAAGTGTATTCGTGCCAGTAGCCATTGTCCATCGATTCTTTTACCAGATGGCCCAATTCATCATATTGCCAATGAAGCCGGGTGCCTTCGGGGGTAATAAAGGTGGTGAGATTGTACTGTTGATCATAGCCAAACCGGAAGCTGCGGCCATTGCTGTGATGAATGGCTTTCAGCAGTTTCTCTTCATAATAATAACGTTGTGTTTGTCCGCCGGGCATTTTCTTCCGGATAATCTGCCCGTCTTCATTAAACTCCCAGCTGCACTGTATGCCTCCGGGACTTTTTACTTTTATGAGATAGTGTTGTTCATCGTAGCTATAACTGGTGGCTTCGCCATTGGCATTTGTGCTTTTCAGGAGGAAGCCATGGTCATCGTATTCGTTTTTAATACTGTTGCCTTCCGGGTCAGTGACGACTTCCAGTTCTCCGTAGGGGTTATAGGTTTGTACCGTGTGGCCGTCATTAGGCCCAGTAATTCTATGGATCAGATGACGGTCGTTGTAGTGATAGGTGGTAGCATGACCGAGGCTGTTGGTAACGGTAGTTTTGTCACGTTCATACACCGCGTGGTAGGCGAGTATGCCATTGTCGCCCCAGGTATGGATACAGCGACCATTTTCACCTGGTGTATCATATTCCCAGTAGAAGCTTAGTCCGCTTTGATTGGTTAGTTTAATAAGTTGGTGATGCCGATAGAAGAAGTACTTTGTTGCCTGGAGGGCGTTTGAAGTGGTGGCAAGGTTGCCATGATCGTCGTAACTATAGCTGACAAGGCGGATGATCTGACCGTTATTACGGGTATGTATACACGTGATACGGCCCTGGTGGTCGGTATCAATTTGCAGTGTACGGTGACAGCTGTCTGTGATACCTTCGAGATGGTCGTTACTGTTATACCGGAAGGTGATAGTAAAGCCGGCGTGGTTACGGATGGTACTGAGGGGGTAGCGGCCATCTGGTGTTGGTTGTGGCAAGAAGTGATACTGCAGCCGTTTGTTATCTTCCAAAATATACTGATCATTTTCACGTCGCCACCATAATTGTTCCTCTCTGCTGTAGTAGCTGTCGTCCGCAAGTAATGCAGGCATCACGGTTTCCCGGCCATCTGGCAGTCTTACGCTGATAGTGCCGTCTTCGAGCGTGTGCAGGTGCAGGTTATAGGCGTGATGCCAATTATAACCCAGGGGACCGGGTACATCCGCATCGCTGTAATAGTGTCGTTCCCAAAGGAGCGGGATCGGGCCGGGTAGGGAGAAATCTACGTTGGCAGCTATTACCCGGCCGGTAACAGCATCAACTGGTTCACCGAATGTTTTGCATTTCGCTTTTTGCATCATGGCGCCGAGCCTGGGATATTTGCTTTTCACACGGTTGATGGTTTTTTTAAAAGCGGCGCCAGCGGCTTTAGATACTCCTTTGAGTCCCAGTTTAAACATGAGCTGGAATAGATCGATCGTGGGGGGGCCACCTACCAATACCGGGTTTCCACCGGAGGTGATGACAAGCAGCATAGAAGTGGGCGCCATCAGGGCCAAAGCACTGCTTTTTTTATTGAGTCTGGGGGGAGAGGGGAGGCCAACCAGGTTACAGGAAAGTGCCGGATGAAACTGTGTCGAGAACGGTCCGCCATCGGCCAGTACGGTGGAGCTACCCATCCACATTTCAGACGCAGCTTTCGGTTTTACGATAGGAAAGGGTAAGTGAGCAATGATGGCCGGGAGGTGCATGATAGGCGTACCTGCATTGGCAATCCATTGTTGGTGTACTTTAACGGAAGGGCTCATGGCATGCACCAGCATTTGTGCGGTGGCTGCCAGGGAAAAGGGCTGCGGCGCCGGCTCCTTTCCTTCCTCTTCAGGCGGCGGCGGAGGTGGCGGCGGTACTACGCTGGCAATAGCAGCGAAGATGGCGGAAATGATATCAAATATCATCCCTATATGTGGTACCGGTAGCAAGGGGGCGGGTGGAAAAACGGTATCATGAAAATCGATACCAATACACAGGTCGAAATATTTTGCCGCTGGCATACCGGGGAAAGATGGCAGCATGCTGGCCATCCCTTTCTGAAGGTGATCCAGCGAGTTTTTCTTTTCGGCAAACAATGCTCCAAAGCCTTTATTTTCTACAGCCATGGTTTCTCAATTTGGTTTTTCAATATGGGTTAAAACGGGTTACAATTTACCTGGCACGATTAAATCGCAGCCAGTCGTAAATATAGAAATTATGCCGGAAACCGGGAAGTGAAATTCTGCAATGATTATACGATCATGATATTTCACATTAGGAATCATCGGGTATGAGTACGGCCGTTAGTACTATCATTTTAAAATCGGGTTTGCTCCGGAATTTTGTTGTTATCTTGTTATAAATTTATATTCCATATCAAATTGAATTGGGCATCAAAAGATGCGCTGCGCCCTGCATAATTGATGTTATTAAAATGATCCTATGTTGTACAAACTATATTTGTTAGCCGGTCTCATTTTACTCGCCGTGTCATTATACCAGTTGAAACAGTCGGTTGATTTCATCAGTGGAAGCAAACGGGTCATTGGTACCGTTACTTCGCTGGAAGAAATTGATGGAGCATACTCGCCGGTTTTTACCGTAACAACAAAAGAGAACGGAGAAATTATTTATCACCATGCCTCTGCAAGTAGTCCGGCGGGTTGGAGCGTCGGAGAAGAAGCGATTTTTCTGTACAACCCGGAAAACCCAGGTTCCGTTAGGCTGATGAGTTATTTCTGGCTTTTCAGTTGGGCAATATTTTTTATGGGCATCGCAATTCCGTTGATTATCATGGGTGGAGGTTACTATTTTCTTAATCCATTGACAAGATGGCCGGTTAAAAGTAATACTTAAAAAAACAAGCGTTACTGGTAATTGCACAGCATTATTATTAAAAGCTAAGCAGATGATCTTATATCTAATTTTTATAATCGTTGGTGGTTTACTGTTAGCCGGCGCCTTAGCAGCGTTGAAGAATAAGCTGACATTTGTAAAAGATGGTGAGCGAGCCGTGGGTACCGTTGTTCAACTTGTTGAAAGAAGGGATGATGAGGGTACTTTTTATTTTCCTGTTTTCGATATCCATACCCGCCGGCATGAAACAATTACCTATAGATATTCTACTGGTTCTTCATCGATGCAATGGCAGATAGGTGAGACACGGGTATTTATATTCGAGCCTGGCAATCCGGATACCGTAAGATTTCTTAACTACTGGGGGCTTTTTGGATGGCCGCTGAGTTTGATGGCCATAGCGCTGGATCTCCTGGTGATAGGAAGCGGTTATTTCCTGTTGAGTGGATATTTTGCCGCCTGATATCAAGCCCTTTTAGTCACGTGGAAAAATGAGACTATTCGTATGAGTTTTGATACGATTTAGATAAATCACTTCTTTACTTTTGCAAATCCATTAAATAGCAATTTGTAAACGATCCACGGACAATGAATAACAATAGCCTTTCAGCAAAGCCGCATTACCCTATATTGGATGGATTACGTGGTATCGCAGCCATTATCGTTGTAACCTTTCACTTAACCGAACCACTGGGAACCGGACACCTGGATATCCTGGTCAATCATGGCTACCTGGCGGTAGACTTTTTCTTCCTGTTGTCAGGCTTTGTGATCGGCTATGCCTATGACGACCGATGGCATAAAATGACTGTCGGTACTTTTTTTAAACGCCGGATAGAACGGCTTCAACCGATGGTGGTGTTAGGAATGACGCTCGGGGCAATAGGATTCTATTTTACAGATTCAACAATCTGGCCACTCATTCACACTGTTCCCGTATGGAAAATGCTGCTGGTGATGCTCATCGGTTATACCATTCTGCCTGTTCCCTTATCAATGGATATACGGGGTTGGGAAGAAATGCATCCGCTGAATAGCGTGGGCTGGTCATTGTTCTTTGAATACATTGCCAATATCCTGTACGCTATCGGTATCAGGAAATGCTCAAAAACAGTGTTAAGTATTTTGGTATTGATGGCGGCTATAGCGCTGGCTCATTTAGCCATCACCAGTCCCAATGGGGATGTCAGCGGCGGTTGGACACTAAATGTGGAACAGGTACGTGTGGGTATTACCCGGATGATGTATCCCTTCTTTGCAGGGTTGCTGCTTTCCCGGATCGCTAAACCCACTCACATTAAGCATGCTTTTTTATGGTGCAGTGGCTTAATCGTCCTCGTCTTATATATGCCGCGCATAGGCGGTGCTGAACATGTTTGGATGAATGGAGTTTATGAATCAATCTGTATCATCATTATTTTTCCACTCATTGTTTATCTGGGAGCCAGCGGAGTGGTTCATACTCACACTGAAAACAGGATATGCAAATTCTTAGGTGGTATATCCTATCCGCTTTACCTGGTGCATTATCCGCTGGTATATTTTTATGTGGCCTGGATCAGCAACCATAAAGGCGTGACCATCGTAGAGGCGTGGCCGTATGCCTTGTTGATCCTGATAGGGGGTATTATTTTGGCGTATGCAAGTTTGAAATGGTATGATGAGCCGGTTCGCAAATGGCTGAGAAAAAAATGGGGGTAAGAAGAGATGGATAAATCTGAAGTTGATCTACGGTATTGAAACAGGTCTACGTCTACTTAAATTTATAACCCTTTCTATCCTCGGACGATTATATCGTTGAAGGAAAATTGGATAAAGATTTAGTAAGACGTTTAATATTAATAGCCACAAGGATTTAAGTATTCCAAATTTGAATGCCACAAATACATTAAATCCCAGAACTATAAAAAAGATCATCACATGACCAAGTTCGTTTTTTTTAGTTTGATAATGTAAGTTTATCAAGGCTTCGGGAGTTTTTGCTATTGGATTGGATTTTTTATTCAATTTTTCCCAACCTGTCCAAACCAATAATTTTCTGAAAAAATTTATCCCAAGCTGTTCGTATATTTTTCCTCGTTGTTCCCATTTCTTTTCGTCATAGTAAGATGAAGTAAATTGGCTATTTAGTGCCTGAGTAAAAGTAAGCGTGCATAACATCAGGAGGAAGTTCAATGCCCACGCGAACATAAAACGATCCATCTTCATATATTTAACCAGGAAACAAACGGCTACAATTGTAATGATTGCAATTGAAATTAAAATGAATGTTTTTTTCATAGATGCCTTTTGTTAGGATTTAGGATGTTGCACAACGCTCAAATATACCAAATTGACAGAAACGGTATCACTATTACTCAGGCACTTTTTATTTAGGCTTGCAAAGCATCTGCACATGGCTCCTCGTTGCTACCTCCCGCCATACAGCTGAATTTCCTTCACCGCTACTTTACTGGTTTCCGGTTGGATACCGGTAATCGAATAGCGTACATACCTTGCAGGCGGTGCATGAAATAATACCGTTTTGTAATCCTGCCCGGATACCCGCTCCGGACTTTTTATTGCTGTCCAATCGTTGCCATTGGCAGATACCGCAATACTATAGGTATACCAGTCACTGTCTTTTCCCCAAACAATATGACTCCCGCTGAGGGAATATGTTTCTTTGAGATCAATGGTAATGCTCACAGGGAGACTACCTGCACCCGCAGCCCATCCGGTGGCGGTATTACCGTCTACGATAGTTTGGATGTTTTCCGGATTTTGGGCTGGTTCAACCGTGATAGATGTACCTGTCAACTTAATCTCCGGCAGTTTGGGGGCGGAAGTGGCGGTATCCGTATAGTACGCTGTTGCCTTTATTTTATTTTCGTTTATCCATGGGTGATGGATACCGTCATTTACATATACAGTGGGAGTGGCGACTGTTTTAATGCGCTTGTTGGCGGGTACCAATTCAGGACTGTTTGCGCTGATGGTGATCTCGCCGGAAGTAGTGGTATGACGGATGATGCCGTAGGCGATACCCCCTTCCGTTTGTTGAATGGAGATACCTGCTCCGGGAATATTTCCGCCAACCAGTGTGCCTTCACCTGATACCTTCATCCGGATGGAATAAGATTGTTCGGGTGTTTGGTTGGAAATGAGGGTACCATCCTTATCGCATACCTTCACGTAAAAAGGTGTCATAGACGAGCCATCGGCCAGGAAGGAAGTGTGGTTAGCTGGTATCTCAATTTCCAGGTGATGAGGGGCGCCAGGCGTTTTTACAATATGTGTGCAAACCGTTTTTCCGTTGATGATGCCTACGGCCTTTAGTGTGCCTGCTTCATACCTGCCGGTATGGAAAAGAAAGTAGGGGCTGCCACCTTTTGCGGCTACAAAAGGGGCTGTGACGGCGTTTTGGGATCTTGTTATTTCACCGCATAGGTGGTTATTCCTGTAAAGTTGTACGGTATCACAATTAGAAAACACCATGATAGTGCTGTCCAACGCAGGTTGATTATTATAGCTGCCGATGTATACCATAGGGCCATAACCAGGATTACGTGCATCCTGCATGGCTTTGAGCTGGTAGTAGCTGAATTTCTCATAACGATCCAGATCCGTTACACCACTAAAAGCAGTGATGGGATCAGCGCCACGGGTGTAGTCGTTATAACTCCATACGAAGTATCCGCCAATTCTGGGGTTGGCGTCCAGCCCGCCATGATCCCAATAGCCGCCCAGTGCTTCTGAAGTTTCTCCGTTTAATGCGTTTTGTCTTAATACACATTGGTTGATCAATCCCTTTTCTGTGTACATTCTGCTGGCGCGCAGGCTGTTTTCCTTTTCAGCATCTGCCATCCAGCTATCGCCCCATTCGCGGGTAAGGAAAGGACGTGAAGGCATGGGATCAGTACCGTCTTCATTGACTACTTTGTAGGAAACATTGTAATGATTTTTGCTGCGTGCGTTATAGTCATCTGCCAGAAACAGTTGGTGGTTGGGTATTTCAGCTTGTGCTGTCTGTACCGCTTGCTGCATCCATGTTTCCGGCGTAGGCGATTCGTTGAGGGAAGTTTCCCACAGGAAAACGGAAGGGTGATTACGGTCACGTCGGATCATCTCCCTGATGTCCCGGAAAGTGTTGGCTATAAAAAGAGAATCTTTAGCATAAAATTGCCACCCGGGCTCACATTCAATAACCAGCAAACCGGTTTTATCGCAGGCATCCAGGAAGGCGGGCGACTGCGGATAATGGGCGGCCCGCACGGCATTAAAGCCGCCTTTTTTCAACTGCAGGGCATCCATGTACTGCATATTGTCCGGCGCCGCATCGCCAATGTACTCGTATGCCTGGTGCCTGTTGGCGCCACGCAGAAATAGTTTTTCTCCGTTGAGATAGCAGCCGTCTGCACGGAAGGAAATATTTCGTATACCCGTCACCGTGATAAGGCTGTCAACAGGTATATTCTCGCTGTAAACAACAGATACCAGGCGATACAAATAAGGATGATCGGGATGCCATAGCTGTGGATGATTCACCGTCATTGATTGTTGAATATCTGTATCGGTTTCGCCGGAAATAGGCTGACTGCTTTTCGCTGTAGCTACCACAATGCCATTGCTGTCTACCAGTGTAGTTCTCAATTGCGCATTTACCACCTTGCGGTAGGCATTGACAATATTGGTTTTAATATTAACGGAAGCGGTGTTGCTGTTAACAGCAGGATAGGTAATGAATACGCCACCACCGGCTATTTTATTGGCTTCCAGCGGATGGGAGATGAATACTTTTTCTGTAGCGAGAAGGGAAACATTTCTGTAGATGCCGCCAAAATAATTGAAATCTAATTTCGATTGAGGCTTACCCGGTGGTACCTGTGGGTTGTCGGTATTGGTGACTCTGACCGCAAGCACATTGTCTTTCTGAAAATCGACCTGCCGACTGATGTCCACAACAAAGCCCATGTAACCGCCGGTATGGGTAGCTATTTTTCGACCATTGAGGTATACTTCCGCGGTGGTTTGTACGCCATCAAAACAAATCGTGATTCTTTTATTGCGGTAGGAGGCAGGGAGCCTGAAATATCTTCTGTACCAGCCAACACCCTGGTAAACGGTATTGCCTCCATTGTGCTTTTTTTCGATACGCATCACATGCGGAATACTAACGCCCGCCCAGTCTTTGTCGTTGTATGTTATTTTTTCTGCACCATTCACCTCACCTCTTTGAAAGGCCCAGTTGGTATTGAAGTTTAAAACTGATCTCGTCTGTTGGGCGGATAGTTTGAGCGGGAGTGTCCAGTATATCAGTAATAGAAAAATATACCCGCGCGATTTTAATAATGGCATGTGGGAATTTTTTTTAAGATAAAAAAATCCCGCTCATTTTTCAACTCGCGGGATTTTTCGACAGTTATAGTTGTGTTAGTTAGTAACCGGCATTTTGTGTCAGGTTCTTATTGATATTTCTTTCCTTTTGTGGTACCGGCCACAGGTAATCCCTGTTGTCCTGGAAAGTGCGTACCTCCACTTTAACGTGTTCTCCACTGAGCGTCAGTTTACCATTGGCTGGATCTACCGTACCTAATCTTGTACCATACAGGGTACCTGATCTAACGGCGCTGCCAATTTTCCAGCGTTGTACATCGTACCAGCGCAAGCCTTCCAACGCCAATTCTACTCGGCGTTCACGTCTTACCAGGGTACGCATTTTATCTACAGTGTTGTACACGGTTCTGTCGACCACCGGCATACCAGCGCGGGTTCTGATGTCATCTATAGCAGTGTATACGGAGTTGTCAATCACACCTGATTCAATCTGCGCTTCCGCATAAGTGAGCAGTATTTCCGCGTAACGGATTACAATCATATTCAACCCGGTATTCCACATATCAGCGTAGTCGGATAAGTTGGCGGTGAATTTTTTGGGAATGTAACCTGTTTTAGAATTGTTATCTCCGTTGTAGTAATCGCCTGAGCTGCTTTCTATAGAGTTATAGTAAGCACCTTCGTACATTTGACCAGGGCAAACGATAGTAGCATTTAAGCGCGGGTCCCTGTTGTTGTAAGGATCATTCTGATCGTAGCCGGAGGTAGGATCGTCGATGGTTTTACCGGTTTTGGTTTCGTAGGCGTCTACGAGTGCCTGGGTAGGATCGAGTGAACCCCAGCCGCCAAAGGACGACGATGGCATTACACCTAAGTCTGCATTGGAGTAATCATTTTCCTTGTATTGTACATCCAGGATAACTTCTTTGTTATTCTCATTTTGGATGCGGAAAAGATCCGGGTAGCTGTTAAACAATTGATAGCCCAAGCCCATTACCTTTTTACAATCGGCAATACAGTTTGCATAGTCTTTGTCGAATAATTCTATTCTCGCTTTCAGGGAGAGCGCGGCGCCTTGTGTGATATGTCCTATATCGCTGCCCGTATAACTTACCGGCAATATGGTGGAGATAGCGGTCAGTTCGTCTTTTACAAATTGGCGGATCTCCGTGGCAGGTGTTCTGGGAAGGGTGTTGGCTACGTCCGTAGTAACGGTCGTTTTCACGAAAGGAACGTCCCCATAAAGTTGGGTCATGATAAAATATTGGTAAGCACGCAGGAAACGGGCTTCGCTTTTATATCTTTCCTTCACTGTAGCATCCATGGGCGTGTTATCTATATTTTCCAGGAACCAGTTACATTTCTGCACAACGGTATAGCTCCAGCGCGTGTAGGCGTTGGTGTTGTTGGGCGTCATGGTGCCACTGCCGTAATCGGTATAGCCTTCCCAGGGATATTGGCTGTACAGGTTATCGCTGGCAGCGTCGAGGTAGAGCAAGTTATAATCACCTTCCCAATCTTTATAGCAGCCATTGAGGGCCGCCAGTGCATCTGCCTGGGAGCTCCATAAAGAGGAGTTGCTGTAAGCATTCGTTGGGTTTCTATCCAGGAAATCCTTTTGACAGGCGGATTGCAGCAGGCCTGTAGCGAGTATTATATAGAGAATGTTTCTTTTCATGATGTTGCGTACTTTTTGTTAAAAACTAACATTTACACCAAGTGTGTGCACTTTTACCTGTGGGTAGTAATAAATACTACTT
>NZ_DATCVJ010000602.1:0-1585 GCF_036566945.1 Chitinophaga sp.
ACCCAGGATTATACTGCTTGCACTGATTTTACCGATTTTTTTTTAAAGTTTTACTTAAGAATGAGTACCAGCGTACCGGCAATAATCAGCCCGGCACCGATCGCCGTTTTCCAGGTTAGCGCCTCGTGCAGAAAAACAGCCGCCAGTATAATAGTAAGGGCTACGCTCAGTTTATCTACCGGCGCTACCTGCGAAATTTTTCCCACCTGCAACGCCTTGAAATAAAAGATCCAGGAACAGCCGGTCGCTAATCCCGACAGCACCAGGAACAACATACTGTGTTTGGAAATCGCCCCGAAACTCTTAAACTCACCTCTGGCCAGTACTATTGCCCAGGCCATGATCAGGATGATTACCGTCCGGATGGCAGTAGCCAGATTAGAAGGAATATCCGCAACCCCGATTTTGGCGAATATAGCCGTGAGCGCAGCAAAGCCAGCAGAGAGTAAAGCATATATCCACCACATAGTACGGTTTTTTAAGCAGCTAAATTAGGGATCGAAACTGTATATATTCTGTAGCAGCACCCGTAACGGCTACCTGATTTTATATCCCAATATCTTCAGACTTCTTTCAACACCATCCAGTACCGCAATTTCCGGTAAATGTGCCCACTCGGTGAAACCTATGTCCGTAAAGAGTTTCAGGCTGGGGAGGTTGTGCGCAAAAATAAAACCAAGCAAAGTTTGTACGCCAAACTGCGGTGCTACTGCAATCGCATGACGCAGTATTTGTTTGCCTAAACCCTTGCCACGCGCAGATTCATCTAAATAAATACTTACTTCTACGGTACCATTATACGCCGGCCGGCCGTAGAAAGACTGAAAGCTCATCCAGCCTATATTATTTCCATCCAGATCAATCATCCATAATGGACGCAGGGAGGGATTGTGGGCATGGAACCAGTCCAGACGGCTCTCCGGCGTTACCGGGCTGGTATCTGCGGTCACCATTCTACCAGCAATAGTGCTGTTATAAATGTCAACGATTCTCGGCAGATCTGTTTCTGCCGCATGTCTGAAAACTAAACTCATGGTATATATTAATTAATAAATAGACTCCCGCGTATGTTCATGTCTTAAAAGACTGTATAGCTCTGCATTGACAAACTTTCCTTTCTCAAAAAAAGCATCTCTTAAAAAACCTTCATAGCGGAAACCCAGTCGGGTCAATAGTTTGGCAGAAGCAATGTTCTCCGGGTCCACAAAAGCCTCTATCCGGTTAAACTGCAATTCCTCGTAGCCATAAGTGAGCATATAACTGATCGCTTCCTTCATAATGCCTTTGCCCCAGAAGGAAGGTTGCAGGTCATAACCAATTTCTGCTTTGAAGTGAGGCTTGTTGATCTTGTGATAACCACAGGTACCAATCAACTCATCTTTTCCGGCCAGGGTAATGGCCCAACGCATTCCTTCTTCTTCCTCCAGACTTTTCCGGAAGAATTGAATAATATGGACGGCATCACTGATATTGGAAAATGAATCAATGTCCATGAACTTTGTTACCCTATCATCTGAAAAGTGATGAAACAAGGCAGCGGTATCCTTGTCTTCTACTGGTCGCAATACCAGGTTGCCGGTATTTA
>NZ_DATCVJ010000603.1:0-3549 GCF_036566945.1 Chitinophaga sp.
TAAAGCAAAAAGCTATTGAAGCGAATAATCTAAGCGAGTAATATCCGCTTTATTCATTCGCTTCAATAGCTTTTTGCTTTATGCTTTCAGCCTTCTGCTATTTTAAAAAGCTTCTACTTTTTAAGTAACTTAAACGCATGCCCTGTGCTATCATTTAAAAAGCCGTAGGCGGCCCATAAAATAGAGAGCGGCTCTATGCTCCGGCTCATTTCTATGTTGCCCATATCTGCCACATCATTCCATCCTATCTGGTGCAGGAGGTTGATCACTTCTCTTTTGGCTTCGATATTATTGCCAGCGATAAACATGGTGGGAGAACCTTCCTGGAATTCCGGGAGGAGCATTCTTTCATGACCAATACAGCTGAGCGCCTTTACTACATTGGCATCTGGCGGCAACCATGCCTGTATTTGTTCTCCGGCAGAATTGTTATGACCAATGGTAAAAGTGAGTCTTCCGGTTTCATCGGGGCCTTTGCCATCCAGGGGATTGGTGACATCTACGACTGTTTTGGTTTTGAAGTTCCAGATCCCTGCTGCTTCAATCGCTTTTTTGGTACCTACCCAGCTGGTGCAGATCAGGAGTAATTCCCCGAATTCTGCCGCCTGTCTGAAAGTGCCTACCGTAGCTTGTTTACCTTGTTTCTTTATCCATTGCTGCAATGATTCTTTGGAGGGATTACGGGTACCGATAGTAACATGATGCCCTGTTTGAATAAGACCTTTGCCAAGAGTTAGCCCTACCGGACCGCTTCCCAGGATACCGATTTTCATGAGCGTAGATTAATATTAAGCAGAAATATGAAGATAAGCAAAAAGCTTAAAGCAAAATGCAAAAAGCTATTGAAGCGAATAATATAAGCGATCAAATAATTAAATATTTGCTTATATCATTCGCTTCAATAGCTTTTTGCTTTATGCCTTAAGCTTTCTCCTCTAAAAGATATCCCAGGAACTTCTGCATCCCCTGCCGTTTGGCGGGTGTAAAAGGATAACTGATGTTATGGATATAATAGGTGGTGAGGTCGTAGATATCGTACGGATTTTCTGCTACCACGGCCGGAATATTTTTAATACCGATACCGGTGGCTTCATTAAATTCCTTTACAAACCCGGCTGGCAGCGGCTTATTGCTGATCCAGGCGGCGAATACAAATGGTAAACTGGTAAATCGCACCCAGTTTTCGGCGAGGTCATATATATATGGTGACACTTTGCGTTGTGCCAAAGCACGGTCGCCAATCACCAAACCTGCGTCTGTTCCTTTAATTTTATCCTGGTAATCCCCGCTGGTATTAACGAATTCCACGTCCAGCTTCCAGTATTCACGTACCAATACCTTGAGCAATGCTACAGAGGTACGGCTTTGATAGTCCAGGTAAATACGTTTAATCTCCTGTAAGGGTACATCACTATACAAACAAACAGATGCAACAGGTCCTTCCGCACCAATACAATAATCTGCTATAATATGATATTCCTTTAATTTAGGAATAATCGCCACCGGCACCAATGCCACGTCTACGTCTCCATCTATAAGCTGCTGGGCTATTTTAGCCGGATAATCCATCGATAATTCCATCATCTCCATCACCGGATGATTCCTGAATCCATACAATAAAGGCTTCGTATTCAAATAACTTACAGCCGCAACTTTTACTTTCCGTTCCAATTTCAGTAATTTTGAAGCTGCAAAAGTAACTAAATCCCGGTTAACAAGTTCCAAATGAATAATTGTCATCCTGTAAATCAGGGTTCAAAGAGAACTTGTAGCCCACTAAACATGTTAATAGTAATACTGGAATACATACATTATGCAACTACAACCATTAACTGCCATTTCTCCACTGGACGGGCGCTATCGCAAGCAACTGGACGAGCTGGCCAATTATTTTTCTGAATTTGCGTTGATCCGTTACCGTGTGATGGTAGAGGTGGAATATTTTATTGCTCTTTCTGAGCAGAAGCTGTTTACGCTGCCCAAAGCCAAGTTCCCTGCCCTGCGTAAAATTTACCAGGAATTCACCATCGAGAATGCGCAACTGATCAAAGACACAGAAAAAATTACCAACCACGATGTGAAGGCAGTGGAATATTTTCTGAAGAATGAACTGAAAAACCTCGGTTTGGAAGACAAACTGGAATGGGTGCATTTTGGTCTTACTTCACAGGATGTGAACAATACCGCTACCCCACTCCTCTGGAAAGATGCCGTAGAACATGTGTACATGCCCGCACTGGCCAATATGATCCTGGAGCTGAAAAAACTCGGTCTGGGCTGGATGAAAGTGCCTATGCTGGCTCGTACCCACGGTCAGCCTGCTTCTCCCACTATTTTGGGTAAAGAGATACTGGTGTTTGTAGAGCGTTTGGAAGGACAGGTAAACCTGCTGGGACAAATTCCTTTTGCCGCAAAATTTGGCGGTGCTACCGGTAACTTCAATGCACACCACGTAGCTTTCCCTAAAATCAACTGGGAAAAATTCGGAGAGAAATTCGTAAATACCACGCTGGGCCTGCAACGTATGAAATATACCACGCAGATTGAGCATTACGATAACATTGCCGCGCAATTTGATGCACTGAAACGTATCAATACCATCCTGCTGGACTTCTGCCGTGATATCTGGCAGTACATCTCCATGGATTACTTCAAACAGAAAATTAAGAAGAATGAAGTAGGATCTTCTGCGATGCCGCATAAAGTAAATCCTATTGACTTTGAAAATGCAGAAGGTAACCTGGGTCTGGCGAACGCACTGTTTGAGCACCTGAGTGCCAAACTGCCCGTATCCCGCCTGCAGCGCGACCTGACCGATTCTACTGTATTACGTAACCTGGGTGTACCATTTGGTCATACCCTGCTGGCGACTAAGTCTATCCAGAAAGGATTAGGTAAACTGATTCTGAATGAAGCTAAGTTACATGCCGACCTGGAAAACAACTGGGCCGTAGTAGCAGAAGCGATTCAGACCGTATTACGCCGTGAAAACTATCCACAACCATATGAAGCCCTGAAAGAGCTGACCCGTGGCGGTGAACAGATCACCCAGAAGAGCATGCACAAATTTGTGGATGGCCTGAAAATCAGCGCTGCCCTCAAAAAAGAATTGAAAGCCATTACACCACACAACTACACCGGTTTGTGGTAATTGCATAAAAGCGTAAAAGCTCCGTCCTTTCCGGACGGAGCTTTTTTAATGTTGACTCCCGAAAGCAATTCCTTTCGATAAATGCGTTAGGTTGCCCGAAGGCACCTGGTTAAACAAACGCCATCCTGTGTATTAATTTTCACTCCTCCTGTACTCATTTGTTATGGGCATCGCCGATAGCTCATTGGTGTTCCTGAATAAATAAACCATTTACATTGGTGATCGCCACCATTGCATTAGTTCTTTCAGAGAAAATGATTTGTTTGAATGCTACCGGAATACCGGGGGTATATAACAATTCAGGTGTAGGTTCTAAAAGCTGAGCAAAGATATAAAAGTAAGATAGTATTAAAGAATAAACACAGACGTTTTTTTGTTAATAACTGGTTAACGTTAAA
>NZ_DATCVJ010000604.1:0-3439 GCF_036566945.1 Chitinophaga sp.
TTCCTAATATTGAAACCCGAAATTATGATGTATAGGATTTGAATTTTCAAGGGTTGTAAAGTTGATAAATGACCTGATAGCTACAGCATGTGCATTCGTTTTAATGCAGGCAGGGAAAATTCTGACTATCAAAATGCTAAAAAAAATCAATGGATTGCGGATATACCTTCTGAATTTTGACAGGTTACATCTTTTGTTTGCTGTTAGTTTGAAATGCCTATTAAAAAAATATTTTATGCACATGTTTTTCTGTCAAATTGAGATTTGGCAAATCACGACATAAAAATATTTGTTTCTATATATCTGTTGTTAAGGATACTGGATTAACAACGTAATAACAATTAGGACAAGATACTTTTGATGTAGTATATACTGTGCATTTGATTTCTATATCAGGTATCATTTACGTGGAGGATAAAATTGTGATTATTGTCCCCATCATTTTTCTGATACGGACATATTTTCTTTACAAGGCATACAGATGTTAGGTACAAATCCAACTTATCCATACGTAACGATACTTGCTGAAAAGGCCTCCATGTTCCGGAGGTGGTGATGTGTCATGCCTGGCTCACCTATAAGAAGAGAATAACTATTAAAAATGGGACATTGACTTTATCCGAACAAACATCCGAGGCAGGTAAAAAATTAGTTGCCAAAAGGAAAACGTGTTATCCAATGGGCGATAAGTCCTATTTCCAATGGCTTTATTTAAATATTGAAAAGAAAGAAATTACCTGTAATTAAAGGTTTGCGCGTGCTGCGGAATATTATTATTCGTGCCTCCAAAGCAGAACAAAGGCTTCAACCGAAGCCTTTGTTCTGCTAATCTTATCTCATTGAGATGTTATCATCTGCTTTCATTACATGGCACCAAACAGGTCTACTTCTGCCAGAAACCCATAATAATCTGGCCCCTTAGTGAGCACTACTTTGATGTATTGCCACCGTTGAGGAGTAACGGCAAAGAACTGTTCTGCATTTTTTTGCTGAAAAGAATATGTTCCCAGATCCGTCCATACGGTTCCATCGGCACTGCCCATCAATTGTATTTCTGTTTGACCACTGGTGGCATTTTGCCGGTTCACCAATCCAACTCTGGATATGGTAGCTGCCTGTCCTAAGTTAATAGAGATCCAATGCGGATAGGGTGGCTGTGCTTCATTCCAGGAGCTATGCCAGAACGTTCCGATATTATCATCAATGGCGGCAGTTGCGTAGCCATTTACCGCTCCCTCTCCGCCTGCTTCCTGATCGCTGAAAGCAGCAATGGTCCAGCTGTTTTTAGGCAACTTAATTTCTGCCAAAGGGGTAATAGTCACCACAACAGGATCAGATTTAATACGGGATTCGTCGCTGACGGTAGCGGTAATTTTAACCGGGCTGCTACCGGAGAGCCCTGAAACATACCCCACTCCGTTTACCTGTGAAGAGGTGAAAGACTGTGAGACGACATTACCAGTGCCATCGGTATAAGCTGCATTCACGACTACCGTTTTGCCGGTATTATTAATCCATGATACCCTCGCGGCCCCGATACTGGCCGCAATCTGCAACGTTTGGGCTATCGTGATATATACTGGCAGATCTGGCGTTACTGACACGGTTGTTACCTCCGTAATAGCACCGTGAGGACCTACTGTTTTTACCGTGAAGGTATAAGGTTTATTTATCAACCCGCTGATGACAGCAGTATCTGTATAACGACTGAATTTATATTCATACACTTGTCCGGTACTATCTTTATAACTAATAGCGGTATATAAAAAATTGGCCGAATCTGCTGGGATTTTGGAAACAGCATCCCAGGTAAAAATGACCTCTCCATAACCAGCCTTTGCTTTTAAATTTTTAACCGGTGCCGGCGGCGTGCCAACATTGTCCTGCTTTTTACACCCCGACAACAGAAAAAATATACACCCTGTTATAATCGTAATACTTATAAGTTTATTTTTCATGAACGTTCTGATTTAAGATGATTGACAGCATAACATTTTACCAACCTGGATTCTGAACGAGATTGATATTCCGGCTCAACTCATTTACACTTATAGGGAACAAATAACCAGCTGGTGTTTTAAAGATCTGATTCATCACAGGTGTAACCTGATTAAAGCTATTTTCATCCTGCCCCTGGTAGTTCATTCCATAAATAGTTTGATTAAAATATTTATCGCCCAACTTCCATCTGCGTATATCCCAGAAATACTGTCCTTCAAAAACAAGTTCAATCGTTCTTTCCCGCTGGATAATTTTACGCATCTCATCCTGCGAAAAAACAGCAGCATGCCCGGCAAGCGCCCATGATGCCTGAATGGTAGGCAGCATACTACGCTGTCTTATTGCATTCAGGTTATCTAACACTTGCTGCTGTTGATCCAATCCATAATACTCATTCAATGCTTCGGCATAGGAAAGATATAGTTCTGATAAGCGGATGATTGGCCAGGGATATTTCACCAATGTGAAGTTATTGTCTGTAGCGACTGTTTGAGGATGCACTACTTTCTGTACCAGAAACCCGGTAAGGGAATAGTTGGTAGCCCCTGAGCTCCAGCCTTGTGCTTCTCCTGCTTTAAAATTCATCGTTTCGGCTTCTCCGTTCACATAATAATAACCCTGATCATACGCCACAGACGCGTAGTAACGGGGTTCCCTGTGCAGGTTAACGTTCATGGTGTGTTCAGATGGATCTACTTTGTACCGGTTTTGATAGTCCCAGGTAGGGTCTTTATCAATAGGCAATCCATTTTCTGTATAAAATGTTTCCACCGTTCTTAAACTAGGTCCGATACCGTTATAGGTATTTCCTGTCAGCGGGGCAGCGTTTTGCTGCCATTGATAACTTACTTCAGGTTGAGAATATCCCCACAGCAGTTCCGAATTCCAGGGATCTACAAAGGCAAACCGGTAAGCGATCATGCCACTGTCTCTGCGTGTTTGTTCAAAAAAGTCGGTTGGTCCTTTGTAATCGGCAAACTGATATAAGTGTCTGTTGGCTCCCAGGGCTGCATCCATGGCCATTTTAATAGCATCGGCTGCCCGCTTCCATTTTTCTTTATCATAGCTCAGGTTCGTTAATGAAGTTCCCTTCTTGTCCTTAAAATTGCTGTAATACTCTGTGTTGCCATTAAATAAAGGGGAAGCTGCTGTTAAGAGCATCCGCGCTTTCATGGCTTTAACAGCCACCGATGTCACCCTGCCCAATTCATTTTGAACCGGAATAGTAGCTGGCAGTAAGCCTACCGCTTCGTCGAACTTAGCTACAATAAAATTGATACAGGAATCGTATGGCTGTCTCAATGGATAGATTTCGTCTCCACTGGTAGCATTAAAATCAATCTCGTGATCAATTAACGGAATCGGGCCATACTGGCGAAGCATCAAATAGTGATAATAGCCCACTAAAAAAGTAGCTTCCCCTTTCCACCGGGCCTTA
>NZ_DATCVJ010000605.1:0-7517 GCF_036566945.1 Chitinophaga sp.
TTCTTTCGCTTCTTTCAGACCTAAGCCGGTCAGATCTTTAACGATCTTCACAACGTTCAGTTTGCTTGCACCAGCAGCTTTCAGAACTACGTTGAAGGCAGTTTTTTCTTCAACTACAGCAGCTTCACCGCCACCAGATACAACAACTGCAGCAGCAGCTGGTTCGATACCATATTCTGATTTCAGAACGTCTGCGAGTTCTTGTACTTCCTTAACAGTTAAACCTACTAATTGTTCAGCTAATGCTTTTACGTCTGCCATTTTATAATGTTTTAATGTAATGTTTGTAATGTTGTTGTTAATTATATTGTGACTTGGAAGCCGATTTTGAGCTTTCCGTTTTGGCTATCCGCTTTTAGCAAGCGAATAGTTCAAAGCGAAAAAGACTATTCTGCTGCTGGTGCTTCCACTGCAGCTTCTTCTTTCTTGCCTTTTTCCAGCAAAGCAGCGATAACGCGTTTTGCAGGTGATTGCAAGAGACCGATAACTTCGCCGATGAGCTCGTTCTTGGTCTTGATGTTGGTCAGCGCTTTCAGCTGGTTGTCGCCTACGAATACTTCATCAGCAACAAAAGCAGCTTTCAGTACTGGCTTTTCCAGTTTACCGTTTGCTTTACGGAAATCAGAGATGATCAGAGCCGGCTCTTTCGGGCTGTCAGAGAACATCAGCGCAGTTACACCATGCAGACTGTCTAATACACCTGCATATTTTTCGCTATCCAGAGATTCCAGTGCCTTGCGGATCAGGGTGTTTTTAGCCACCTTCATTTCCACTTGCTTATCGAAGCATACTTTCCTCAGGTTATTCACCTGCGCTACTGATAATGATTCAGTATTAGTGATATAAAAGTTGCTATATTGAGAGAACTTACTTTTCAGCAGTTCAATCGCTTCTTGTTTTTGATCTTTATTCATATTAAAACGTTTGTAGCAAGCCCCATCTTTACAGATAACGACTACAACTCGTGATCAATTAGTTTTGAACAGATTTAGTATCGATAACAATACCTGGACTCATGGTGCTTGCCATAGACAGACCTCTCAGGTATACACCTTTTGCAGTAGCTGGTTTCAGCTTGATGATAGCACTGATCAGCTCCATAGAGTTCTGCTCAATTTTATCAGATGCAAAAGATACATGACCGATAGAAGCGTGGATAATACCAGCTTTATCAACCTTGAAAGTGATTTTACCGCCTTTAACATCGTTTACTGCAGCTGCAACGTCGTTAGTAACAGTACCGGTCTTAGGGTTTGGCATCAGGTTACGTGGACCTAAAATCTTACCCAGTTTACCGATCTTCGGCATTACAGAAGGAGTAGCTACGATTACATCAACATCAGTCCAACCAGCTTCGATCTTCTGGATAAATTCATCCAGACCAACGAAGTCAGCACCTGCTTCTTTTGCAGCAGCTTCTTTATCAGGTGTGCAAAGCACTAAAACCTTCTTAGTCTTACCAGTACCGTGTGGAAGCGTTACGGAACCACGGATGGCTTGATCTGCTTTCTTAGGATCAACGCCTAAGCGGATATGTAAATCGACAGAACTGTCGAATTTAGTACAGTTAATATCTTTAACCAGGCTAGAAGCTTCTTTCAGGCTATAAACCTTATTTTTTTCAAGCTTAGCGTCAGCTACTTTTCTCTTTTTAGTTGCCATTTGTCAAAATGATTTTAAGATCCTGCCTCAACAGGGTGAAACAATTAGTTTTCCCAAGGAGCTTTACCATCAACAGTAATACCCATGCTACGCGCAGTACCAGCTACCATTTTCATAGCGCTGTTCAGCGTAAAGCAGTTCAGATCAGCCATCTTATCTTCTGCAATAGCTTGTACCTGAGCCCAGGAAACTTTACCCACCTTGTTACGGTTTGGTTCTTTGGAACCACTCTGTAATTTAGCAGCTTCCAGCAGCTGTACAGGTGCCGGAGGAGTTTTAATTACAAATTCAAATGATTTATCAGTGTAAACAGTCAGCAACACAGGCAATACTTTACCCATTTTATCCTGGGTACGGGCATTGAACTGTTTGCAGAACTCCATGATGTTCACACCTTTGGAACCCAGTGCGGGACCAATTGGAGGTGCAGGGTTGGCCTGGCCGCCTTTCACCTGCAATTTCACGTACGTTGAAATCTCTTTTGCCATGTTTTTTAATTTAATTTGGTTAAACGCCCCCTGCAAAACAGAAGACTCCCAAAACTAAAAGGAACTAAAATAACCTTTTAAAGGGGATGCAAAGGTATATATTATTACGAAATTGTCAAAAAGTATTTGAAATTGGGCATCCTTTTTGCTTCGGAAAGGATTTTTTTTACAAATCTATTGCATTACCCGGAATTTTTCCTTATCATCCGAAGCCGGCAAAGTTACGATTTCTCTGCCACTTGCGCGTAAAACAATTCCCTCCGCTTACCCTTCTCTGTTTTTATATATTTATTGACGAAAGATTGCTCACTCTCCACCTTTCCCTTCATCTCCGTTATCGCCTGCAACAGCTCGTCCATATTATGCTTAATGGTATCGTCGGAAATGCGCAGCCCGGAAAGCGACTTTTCTGCTCCTGTCAGCCGGCCGGCAATCCCGTCAATCATCTTCTTTAATAATTCATCTTTCATTTCCGGCATAAACTGCCTGTTCTTAAAGCCCACATACTCATTATATAACTTCACCACTTCTGTATAATCCCGGTTTACCTCGTTAAACTGGTCTACCCGCTTGTTCCTTGTCTCTATTTCCTGATTGGCTGCCAGTACGTTGATGGTTTGGTCCATCCAGTCCAGCTCCGTCATGATAAAAGGATTAGCGGCTCCGCCAAACTGCCGGATTCTGGCGGCGGCATGTTGCAACCGCTCCAGGCGCGACTGCCGGGACCAGGCATTCAGACTATCGTTAAAAGCAAAGGCGGATCTTTTGGTAGCCGCCGCAAAACCCTGGCTGTTCAGCTCATCATGCCGCAACGGAAACGACAGCATCTGCCACATGGGATCATACGGCATATGCGTTTTCACGGCCAGCTGCGGCAATGCCTGAAACCACGTCCAATTGATCTTCTGGATAAAACGCCCATTTTCCACCCCTCCTGCTCCCCAGGTGGGATCGGTAATTGTCCACTGTGAACCATTCTTTATCACTACCCAATCGTGTGAGCCGGTGGGAATCATAATATCGTTGAGTAGTCCGTAGCCGGTTACCACGATCGCATTAATACCTGCCTCCCGGCATACCTGTGCGTACAACACTGCATAATCGGTACACAGCCCTTTACGGATACGCAAGGTCCGGATCATAGCTGCTGCTGAATCCCGGTAGCTGTTGGGACGATTCATATTGGCCACATCATAGGCAATGTTATTCGCCATCCAGCTAAACAACGCTTGCTGTAAAGCCGTACTACTGCCGGTATGTGCCTTCAACCATTGCGCCATCGCTGCAGGTGATGTAGTGGCGGCTTCGGGTATCTGAGGGATGGCCACCACCGTAGCCGGCTTAGTTGGTTTACCGGTTTGTGCGCCTGCTGATGCGCTCAGTAACAGCCCGAGCAAGACAGAAATAATTGATTTCATATAATAATGAGATATAGGGGAATTGTATTAATTGTCAGGGACGCGCTAAAAATATAAAAAATAAACAGCTTTTCTCACTTCTCAGGTGTTGTCATCTTTCATCACCATAAAACAGATTCTCATGTGAGATGCTATAGCTAAATAAGAAAAGCGCCCCGGTGATCCGGGGCGCTTTTCAATAAAGATGTTGTATAAAAAATTAAGAAAGCTTTTCTACCTGCATGAAGTTTAGCTCTACTGGTGTAGCACGGCCAAAGATCTTTACAGTTACTTTCAGTTTTTTCTTGTCTTCGATTACTTCTTCGATCACACCGTTAAAGTCGTTGAATGGACCATCAATAATTTTAATGGTTTCACCTACGATGAAAGGTTCACTCATGGTTAATCCCTGATCGCTCAGTTCATCCACTTTACCTAACATTTTGTTTACTTCCGCTTTACGGAGTGCGATTGGTTTTTCTTTTCCGAGGAAGTGAATAACGCCAGATACATTACGTATAGCTTGTATTACTTCATCGGTCATTTTACCATCTACAGCTTCGATCATCACGTATCCGGGATAGAAGTTTTTTTCGCGCATTACTTTTTTACCAGCCTGCACTTTATAAACTTTTTCTACCGGCAGGAAGATCTGGCTGATAACGTTACCCCAATCGGAGCGGCGTACTTCAATATCCAGGTATTCCTTCACTTTTTTTTCCTTGCCACTAACAACGCGGAGTACATACCACTTTGTTTCCTGAGCAGGAAGATTGGCTGCATCCATTTATTTAGCTTTGAAAATTTCGTAATAGTGTGTTAACACAAAATTGGAAGCGGCATCCATACCCCAAACGAGCGCAGTAACAAATATTGTTGCTATCAGCACGATCATGGTAGATGACTGGAGTTCTTGCCAGGTAGGCCAGGACACCTTGTAAACCAATTCATGATAAGACTCGCGGAAATAATTTCTGATCTTATTCATTCTATAAAGTTAACTATTTATGGTCAATTGTTTAAAGCCTAAAAAATGGTTGACTTGTTTTATTGCAACAATTCAACCATTTAATTATTTTTTATAAAACCTTGCACGGGTACTAGGATTCGAACCCAGATCAAAGGTTTTGGAGACCCGTATGCTACCGTTGCACCATACCCGTGTATAAAGCCATTAGCAGTAAGCTTTTAGCAGCCAGCAAATCTATATAAATTTTCTGACATTTAATCGCCAAAGCTAATGGCTTTTTAATATTATTTAGTTGCTTATTTCAGGATTTCTGTAACCTGACCAGCACCTACTGTACGACCACCTTCACGGATAGCGAACTTCAGACCTTTGTCCATAGCGATAGGCTGGATCAGTTTAACCTGCAGACTAACGTTATCACCAGGCATCACCATTTCAACACCTGCTGGTAATTCAACTTCACCTGTTACGTCAGTAGTACGGAAGTAGAACTGAGGACGGTATTTGTTGAAGAACGGAGTGTGACGGCCACCTTCTTCTTTGCTCAGTACGTATACTTCGCATTTGAATTCGGAGTGAGGTTTGATAGTACCTGGCTGGCAGATAACCATACCACGACGGATCTGAGTTTTCTCAATACCGCGGAGTAACAGACCAGCGTTATCACCTGCTTCACCTTCGTCGAGGAGTTTTTTGAACATCTCAACACCAGTACAAGTAGATTTCAGTGGTTCTTCCTGCAGACCTACGATTTCAACGTTCTCACCAACTTTGATGCGACCGCGTTCGATACGACCTGTAGCAACTGTACCACGACCTGTGATAGAGAATACATCTTCTACTGACATCAGGAACGGTTGATCAACCGGACGTGGAGGCAGTGGGATGTAAGTATCAACAGCTTCCATCAGTTGGTCGATAGCAGCAACCCATTTTTCGTCACCAGCGAGAGCGCCAGTTGCAGAACCCTGGATTACAGGAACGTTATCACCGTCAAAACCGTTAGAAGACAGCAGATCACGAATTTCGATTTCTACCAGTTCCAGCAGTTCTGGATCGTCTACCAGATCAACTTTGTTCATGAATACTACGATACGAGGTACACCTACCTGGCGAGCCAGCAGGATGTGCTCTCTTGTTTGCGGCATAGGACCATCTGTAGCTGCCACCACGAGGATAGCACCGTCCATCTGAGCAGCACCGGTGATCATGTTCTTCACATAATCCGCGTGACCAGGACAGTCAACGTGAGCGTAGTGACGAGCAACTGTCTGATACTCAACGTGAGCTGTATTGATAGTAATACCTCTTTCTTTTTCTTCAGGAGCAGCATCGATCTCATCATATCCTCTCTTCTCTGCCAGACCTTTATTTGCCAAAATTGTGGTAATGGCAGCAGTCAAAGTAGTTTTACCATGATCCACGTGGCCGATGGTACCAATGTTTACGTGGGGTTTATCCCGCTTGAAGGTTTCTTTTGCCATTGTATTTTCTTTTTAGATGGTTTGTAAAGATTGTATTGATTGTTGTTTTAAAAAAACGGTTTTACAAACTTGTACCGTTGATGAGAATTGAACTCATGGCCTCCCCTAAACAAAAAAGGGTCGCTCTTCCATTGAGCTACAACGCTAAGTTTTAATTTCGGAGTGCAGAATTTACAAATTCGAATTCCGAAATTCGAATTTTATGGAGTTTGTTGAGGCGATAAAAAAGTCACTACAACTATTCTTCTAAAATTCAATGGAGCTGTTGATGAGAATTGAACTCACGACCTCTTCCTTACCAAGGAAGTGCTCTACCCCTGAGCTACAACAGCTTAAAAAATTGCTTTAATGCGAGCGGGAGACGAGGTTCGAACCCGCGACCTACAGCTTGGAAGGCTGTCGCTCTACCAACTGAGCTACTCCCGCATTTTTAATTCACTAAGTTTCCGGCAAACAACACTGCAACTTTCCACTTATAGAATTATTAGAATAAAAATAAGAACTTTAAAAGGCTGTTGTACCACAGGTTTAGGGTAATCTGTCTACTACTTCTGAATTACTTCACCTTCTACTCAACAACTATGTTCCGCCTCTGCGAAGGGCAAAAGCGGAACACGCTGTATTTTGTGGGCAGGATAGGATTCGAACCTATGAAGACGTAGTCAGCGGATTTACAGTCCGCCCCATTTGGCCGCTCTGGAACCTGCCCTAACATCTTTGGATTTTGTCATCCGGCTACTTAACTAACCAAATAAAAATCGATGAGCCAGCAGAGGGATTCGAACCCCCGACCCACTGATTACAAATCAGTAGCTCTGGCCAACTGAGCTATGCTGGCATCTTTCAAAAAACATTCTTTCAATAAAGTAACTCGTTGAAAGAGAGCGCAAAATTAAACGAATTTTTCAATTCTCAAAATCTTTTTTTCAGTTTGTTACAAATATTTAAAAATTTATCTGCTTCCCTGAAAACGCCCTACCATAAAGAACTTTGCTACCTTTACCGACCCTCTTTTTGAATCGGGATGGCAAAGGTAGCAAAGAGATTAATATTTCCAAAATTATTTCAGAAAATTATTGAAATTTCTTTTCCTTCTTTCTTTTTACCTGCTCGACTAGGGATTCGAAGGCAAGGTCAAAAGACTCTTCGAAGGACTTAGACTCGTGCTTGACAAACAAGTCCTGGCGGGGTATTCGAACTCGGATCTCGGCTATTTTGTCTTTAATTTGATGGGCTAAATTATCCACTTTTAAAAATACATCCACACTAATGATACGGTCATAAAAGGTGTTTAACTTCTGAAGTTTCTTGTTCACATGATCGATCAATTTGGAATCAGCATCAAAATGCACAGTTTGAATTTGTACGTTCATAGCACTAATTTTTTAAATATTTAACAATCTAAGTTCTAGTTAGTAAAGGAAGGTCATAGGCATTCTCTTTTAGTATAATGAACTTGATTACTAATATAGTCACTTTTGCAATGCAATGCGGAATAGGCGCGTAATATTTTGTT
>NZ_DATCVJ010000606.1:0-4847 GCF_036566945.1 Chitinophaga sp.
CTAAAAGCTAACGGCTAAAAGCTATTTTAATATCTTTGCTAAAATTTGATAATACAACATGTTACAAGTACCGTTTATACGTCAAAATAAAGAATTAGTGCTGGAGCGTCTGGCCTTTAAAAACTTTAAGGAGTTGGAAGTGGTGGAAGAAGTGCTGGCACTGGACGACAAGCGTAAGAAGTTAACCCTCGAATACGACGACACACAGGCGCAGGTAAATAGCTTATCCAAAGAAATTGGTAAGCTGATGGCCCAGGGCAAAAAGGAAGAAGGTGAGGCCCAACGTGCTGCGGTAGCAGCTTTGAAAGAGCGTCTCGGACCTGTGAATGAAGAATTGAATGCGACTGAAAAAGCATTGCATGATACGCTGGTAAAATTGCCGAACCTCCCTGCTTCTATCGTTCCAGCCGGTAAAACACCGGAAGAAAATGTGGAAGTGCGTAGTGGTGGTAAAATTCCGACCTTGTATGATGGCGCTGTTCCTCACTGGGATCTGGCCAAACAGTACGACCTGATTGACTTTGAACTGGGTAATAAAATTACCGGTAGCGGTTTTCCTGTTTTCAAAAACAGGGGCGCCCGCCTGCAGCGTGCCCTGATCCAATATTTCCTGGATTATAATACCAGCAATGGTTACACAGAATATGCACCGCCTTATATGGTCAATGAAGCATCTGCCTATGGTACCGGTCAGTTACCGGATAAAGAAGGACAGATGTATCATGCTACAGAAGATAACTACTATCTCATTCCTACAGCAGAAGTACCGGTGACCAATATCTATCGGGATGAAATTGTAAAGGATACGGATCTGCCTATCAAAATGACGGCCTATACGCCTTGTTTCCGCCGTGAAGCAGGTTCTTATGGTAAAGATGTACGTGGATTAAACCGGGTACACCAGTTTGATAAAGTAGAAGTAGTACAACTGGTACATCCGGATAAGTCTTACGAGGCGCTGGATGAAATGGTGGCACATGTAGAGGCCCTGTTGAATCAGCTGCAACTGCCCTATCGTATTCTTCGTTTATGCGCGGGCGATATGAGCTTTACTTCTGCTATTACTTATGATTTTGAAGTATATAGCGCTGCCCAGCAGAAATGGCTGGAAGTGAGCTCTGTAAGTAACTTCGAAGCCTATCAGACAAACCGTATGAAAATACGTTTTAAGGAAAATAATGGTAAGCCACAGCTGGTGCATTCCCTGAATGGCAGCTCTTTGGCATTGCCCCGTATCCTGGCCTGCCTGCTGGAAAACAACCAGACCATTGAAGGTATACAGATACCAACAGTGTTGCAGAGCTATTTCGGCAGCCATATGATATAAAGGAAATTACGAATTACGAATTGCGAATTACGGAGTTGTGTGTAGATAGCAGCGAGTATGGATCTTCTCGTTTACGATCTCCCCACAACTCCGTAATTAGTAATTCCTAATTCGTAATTCTTCTCAAAGCACCCGTTCTCATGAAACATTTTCTGCCCACCGGCGACGAACTCATCATTCGCCCTCCCGAAATTAAAGATGCAGCTGCTTTGCTTGCCAGCTTTCAGCGCCTGACCCGGGAAACGGACTACCTGCTTTTTACGCAGAAAGAGTCGTTGGAGCTGGATCTTGCTTCAGAAGAAGATTATATTCAATCCTACCTGGACAACCCCAACCAACTCCTGCTCGTAGCCACTGTCAGGGGGCGTATTATAGGCTCTGTTAATGTCAATCATAGCGGTCTTCATAAAAAAGCACATACCGCCGAAATGGGCATTGCTGTACAAAGCGAATGGAATAATATGGGTATTGGCCGCCGTCTGATCACCGCCATGTTGCGTTGGGCGGAAGAACGTCCGGGGCTGCATATCGTATCCCTCCATGTTTTTTCTCCCAATGAAAAAGCCATGCAGTTATATCGCAACTTTGGCTTTATGGAGTGCGGGCGCCTGCCACAAGCCATTTTGCTCAAAAATGGGAGCTATGCCGACCTGGTGACCATGTACCTGCAAATAAAACCATTGCCATAATTTCTCCCGAATACGATTAATTTTAAGGTTTAAATGAAATAGCATGGATCGATATGACCGTCAGACCCGGTTGGAAGGATTTGGGCCGGAGAAACAAGCGTTACTACAACAGGCGAAAGTGCTCGTAGTAGGCGCTGGGGGCCTCGGCGTACCGGTGTTACAATACCTTACGGCCATGGGCGTTGGTACCATCGGCATTGTGGAACATGATACGGTGAATGTAACCAACCTGCAAAGACAAGTACTCTATACCACGGCAGATCAGGGCGCCTCTAAAGTGCAGCTGGCCGCCGCCCGCCTGCAACAGCTGAATCCGGAAGTCAAACATATTATCTACGATACCTGGCTGACAACGGATAATGCGCTGGCGCTATTTCGCGGATACGATGTAATAGTAGATTGTTCCGATAATTTTGGTACCCGCTATTTGGTCAATGATGCCTGTGTGATCACCGGTAAACCGCTGGTGTATGGAGCGATCTATAAATACGAAGGACAGGTAAGCGTATTTAATTATCAGCAAGGAGCGACTTATCGCTGTATCTTCCCGGAAGCACCGGAAAGCGGGGAAATGCTGAACTGTAATGATATTGGAGTATTGGGTGTTTTACCCGGACTGATTGGCTGTTACCAGGCCAATGAAACGGTGAAAGTAATTACCGGTATAGGCACGCCTCTCCGTAATCAGCTGATGACCATCGATACATTGCATAATACCCAGATGGTATTTAATATTACGCCGGTACCTGCCAACAGGCAGATCACGGCGCTTCAAGATAATTATCAACAAACCGTTTGCGAAATGGAAGGCGTACAATCCTTATCTGTGCAGCAATTGCACGAATGGCTGCAAAACGATACCCGCTTCATGCTGCTGGATGTCAGAGAAGATGATGAGTGGGAAATCTGTCATATTCCACAGTCGGTGCATGTGCCGATGGCGCGTGTATTGCAGCAGGCCGCTGCCATCCCTGCCGATGCGCCCATAGCTGTGCTGTGTCATCATGGAATGCGCAGCAGAGCGGTAGCGCAACGTTTAGTGGAACTTGGTTTTAACCGGGTATACAATGTAGAAGGCGGTATTCATGCCTGGGCCAGTGCCATAGATGATCAGATGCAAACTTATTAACGGTGATCGCAGAACTCTGTTTACTTTTTTTCCTGATAGCGCTGGCCTATTCAGCCGCTGGTTTTGGAGGAGGGTCCAGCTATCTGGCTATCCTGGCGTTGTGGAGTATAGATTTTCAGCTGATGAAATCTACCGCCCTGTTATGTAATGTAGCGGTGGTAGTAGGTGGCGTTTATCATTTTTATAAAAGCGGGCATCTCCCAATGAAAAAAGCCTGGCAGCTGTCGCTGGTAAGCGTGCCGCTGGCTTTTCTGGGCAGTTATTTGCCGATGAAGCAGGCTACGTTTTTCCTCGTGCTGGGTATTGCGCTTACACTGGCTGCACTGGTGATGTGCTATCGCCTGTTTTTTGAGCGGGAGGAACCGATTATTCCTGCTGATAAAAGCAATGGTATCACATACGGCATCACATACGGCATCATTGGCGGCGCCATTGGGTTGCTATCCGGTATGACAGGTATTGGCGGAGGTATTTATTTGTCGCCGGTACTACGTTTGGGAAAGTATGATACAGCCAAGAATATTGCCGGGTTAAGCAGCTTTTTTATCCTGGTAAATTCTATAGCCGGATTGGCGGGGCAGGCTGCCAAGCATGCGATTGTGTTTGACTGGAAGTTTGCAGGCCCATTGCTGCTGGCGGTTATTGCCGGCGGACAAATAGGCGCGCGGCTGAGCGCAAAAGTATTGAAACCCAGGTGGGTAGCGGGTGCTACGGCCATACTGATTTTATATGCCGGGGTGAGAATGTTGATAAAGTAACGTAGGTATCATCCACCAATAACAGACATACTTTCCATATTTTTCTCTGTATGCTGTAATGCGGCTTCAAACCCATTGGCAAACCGTGCATGTATGGCGGCTTGTATAGCAGGCAACAGCTGCCGCGTATCGTGCTGCAGCATTTCTTTTACATTCAATACATCGTTCCCGTACAGGCATGTTTTCATACTACCGGTAGCGGATATACGAAGCCGGTTGCAGGTGCCACAAAAAGTACGGCTGTAGGCGGGAATCACGCCGATATTGCCTTTATGACCAGGTATGTGATAGTTGAGAGAAGTAGAATGAGGCGCATCTGCTATTTTCTGTAGCGTATATACTTCGCCGATAGTATCCAGTATTTTATGATAGTTCCAGGTGATACCCGAAAAGGCATGTCCTTGTCCGTTAAAAGGCATTTCTTCTATAAACCTTACTGAAAGCGCGTTGTTGTGAGTAAGTGCCGTGAATGCGGTGAGTTCATCCGTATTTACTTTATCCATTACCACTACATTGATTTTTACGGACATGTTGTGTTGCAGCAGGCTTTGCAGTGTATCCATCACCGTAGTAAATTTATTTCGGCGTGTGATCTGGAAGAAACGCTCTGCCTGTAAGCTATCCAGGCTCAGGTTAATATTGGTAATGCCCAGTTGCTGTAGTGCCGGAATAAAAGGTTGTGTGAGTACACCGTTGGTAGTGATCGCCATTTCCCTGATACCGGGTATTGTTTTTATTTTTTCCAGCAGCGTCATCAAACCGGGGCGTAGAAAGGGTTCTCCGCCGGTGATTCTTACTTTGGAAATACCTGCCGCCGCGAGTATTTGCAGCAGGGAGATGATTTCATGATCGGTTAACAATGCAGCCCGGTGCACAAAATGCATATTCTCCGGCATGCAGTAGGTGCATCGCAGATTGCAGCGGTCTGTTACCGACAGTCTAAC
>NZ_DATCVJ010000607.1:0-2745 GCF_036566945.1 Chitinophaga sp.
CTGAGACTCATATCCCCGATTTCATCGAGGAAAAGGGTGCCACCACTGGCCTGTTCAAATTTACCGATGCGTTGTTTCACTGCGGAGGTAAAGGAACCTTTTTCGTGCCCGAACAATTCACTTTCTATCAGTTCACTGGGAATGGCGGCGCAGTTTACTTCCACCATAGGACCGGCGGCGCGGTGGCTGCGTTCATGCAACCAGCGGGCTACCAGCTCCTTACCTACTCCGTTTTCGCCGGTGATCAGCACGCGGGCGTCGGTAGGGGCTACTTTTTCTATTGTTTCCCTGATTTTCAGCAAGGGGCTTGACTGTCCTATCATTTCCGGCACCTTATTCACCTTGCGACGCAGGGTTTTAGTTTCGGTGACCAGGGTAGTTTTATCCATGGCATTACGCAGGGTAATGAGCAGGCGGTTCAGGTCCGGTGGTTTGGAAATATAGTCGTAGGCGCCTTTTTTCACGGCATCTACAGCCGTATCGATATTGCCGTGGCCAGACACCATGATAATCGGAATATCCCCATTCACTTCGCGTGCTTTCTCGAGAAATTCCAGTCCATCCATTTTAGGCATTTTGATGTCGCACAAAACGGCATCATATGGCTTTGCCTGGAACATTTTAAATCCTTCCATGCCGTCGGCGGCCTCGTCTACCTTATACCCTTCATAACTTAAAATTTCCGTGAGTGTTTTACGAATACTTTTTTCGTCGTCTATTATTAGAATGTTCGCCATAATCGAGTTTGATTTTGTATTACCAGCAATAGCTGCCATTTATACAACGGGCAAAAATAAAGATTAATCAGTTAAAATTGCAGTATATCTAATATCATTTAACATGTCGGAAACAATTGCGATCGTGCCTTATGGGTTAGCTGTTAGCTATTAGCTGTTAGCTGTTAGTCTTTAGCGGTTAGGTAGCGGTTGAACATGAGCGCTGTTGGCGGGATGCAGTATGATTGCTCAACTTCGTTATGACAGTGCTAATATGGCTCATTTTCACGGCATTTTGCTCATGCGCAAAAGCTAATAAGCACCGGGTCTTGAAATTCCGCAAACAGTCTACTACCTTTACAGGATTTATGCGTAATTTCAACATATATAAAATCAAGTGCCAATACCTGTAATATCCATCCGCATATGAATGATTTTTTGGAAGAGTTGAAGCGGCGGCACCAACTGGCAGCGGCGAATGCCTATCCGGCTACCGGTGCAGTAGATGATTTCGTCAGCAATCTGGTAAACTGGCTGTTTCCGGAGCATACGGGGCAGGTAATCGCTGACCCGGTGGCATTGGAGCAATACAGCCATCAGCTGGAAGCGCAGTTACAGCAGTTATTACAGTCTATGGTGCATCAGTTGCCCACAGATGCAGCTGCTTTAAGTGGTGCCTTTATGAGTCAGGTGCCTGTTATTTATGATGAACTGACCAAAGATGCAGGCGCCATTTACCAGGGCGACCCGGCTGCGTCCTGTATATATGAAGTCATCCGGGCGTATCCGGGCTTTTATGCCATTGCATTTTATCGCATTGCGCATGCCTTGTACAACCTGAAAATACCGGTGTTGCCGCGTATGATTACGGAGCTGGCACATTCCCGTACCGGGGTGGATATTCATCCGGGAGCGGTAATTGCGCCCTGGTGTTGCATCGATCATGGCACTGGCATTGTGATCGGGGAAACAACCGTCATAGGGCCGCATGTAAAGCTGTACCAGGGAGTTACCCTGGGAGCACTGAGCATAGAGAAAAGCATGGCGCGCAGCAAAAGGCATCCAACTATTGAAGAGCATGTAGTGATTTATGCCGGCGCCACTATACTGGGTGGAGATACCGTAATAGGCCACCACAGTGTGATTGGAGGTAATGTGTGGCTGATTAAAAGTGTAGATCCATTTTCGCGGATCTATTACAAAGCAGAACATAAATTTTCAGATACAAATCAGGATTAAAGACAATGGCATCCATCATAGATCTTATCGGTAATACGCCGATGGTAGAATTAAAAAAGATTTCGGTTAATCCGGCAGTAAAAATATACGCCAAACTGGAAGGCAATAACCCTGCTGGCAGTGTGAAAGACAGGGCGGCCTATGGTATGATTAAGGGGGCTTTGGACAGGGGCGATATTAAGCCGGGCATGAAACTGATTGAAGCTACCAGTGGTAATACCGGTATTGCATTAGCGATGATTGCCAGTTTGTTTGGACTGGAGATTGAGCTGGTAATGCCTTCGGATGCTACGCGGGAGCGCGTGCTCACCATGGAAGTATATGGCGCCAAAGTAACGCTGACGCCGAAGGAGTTATCGATGGAAGGCTCTATTGACTATGCCAACGACAAAGTAGCGAAGGGTGGTTATTTCATGCTGAACCAGTTTGCCAACCCGGACAATTACGGCATGCACTATAAAACTACCGGTCCTGAAATATGGAAAGATACCAACGGACAGGTGACTCATTTTGTGAGTGCCATGGGTACTACCGGTACCATTATGGGGGTATCGCGTTATTTAAAGGAACAAAATCCGGCGATACAGATCGTAGGTTGCCAGCCGACGGATGGTTCCAGAATTCCGGGCATCCGCAAGTGGCCGGAGGCATATCTTCCTAAAATATTTGAAAGACCCAGAATAGACAGCATCATGGATATTTCCGAAGCGGAAGCGAGGATCATGACCAAACGACTGGCAAAAGAAGAAGCTGTTTTTTGCGGTATGAGCAGCGGTGGCGCGGTAGCAGC
>NZ_DATCVJ010000608.1:0-9929 GCF_036566945.1 Chitinophaga sp.
CCAGAAGCAAACAGTATCAGCTGGTATTGGCGGATGGGAGCAGTGTTTGGTTAAATGCCGCTTCTTCTGTTCGTTTTCCTGCTGCCTTTTCAGGAAATGTAAGAAGGGTAGAAATCACCGGGGAAGCCTATTTTGAAGTAGCTCCCCTGCTACGGAATGGAAAGAAAGTGCCTTTTATTGTATCTACCCACGGTATGGAAGTGCAGGTATTGGGTACGCACTTTAACGTAAACGCCTATCCCGACGAACGCACCATTAAAACCACCCTGCTGGAAGGAAGCGTGATAGTTACCAAAGGGAAGACAAAACAGCTGTTAAAACCCGGTGAACAAGCCCGGCTGGATCCCGGAAATAATCTGGTATTATATAAAGATGTTGATACCGACAGAGAAATAGCCTGGAAAAATGGATACTTCTCTTTTGATCAGGCTGACCTGAGTAGCGTTATGCGGCAAATTTCCCGCTGGTACGATGTAGATATCGTATATGCAGGTCAGGTGCCGGATCGCCACTTTGGCGGCGAAATTTCACGTACTTCCAGGGTATCAGAAGTATTGAAGATACTGGAAGAAAGCAAAGTACATTTCAAAATAGAAGAAAAAAGGATCATCGTATTGCCATAATGAAAAACCGCTCTGAGGTGAGAGTCAGAGCGGCGTATAGTTCTGGTAAATATTAGTTATAACAATTTGTGGGAACGAATTGCTAATTACTCAACCAAAACCACTACTAAAGTATGAAAAAAAATCTACGTACCGCCTGGTATTTCAGCCGTCGCGTACTGCCCAAAACGCTCCTGTTTATGAAGCTTACCGCCATTGTGATTATGGCCGCCTGTCTGCAGATCAGTGCAAAAGGTTACTCGCAGAAAGTTACATTGGCCGAGAAAAATGCACGGCTGGGAAAAGTGTTCCGTGCTATTAAAAAGCAAACCGGGTATTCGTTTTTCTTTGACGAATCCTGGATGCAGCAGGCAGATGCTGTAACGATTGATGTGAAAGACGCTTCCCTGGAAGCTGCGCTGGACATCTGTTTTAAGAACCAGCCGCTCACCTATACCATTGTAGGCAGCACGGTGGTCATCAAACAAAAAGAAGAAAAAGTTACCGTTCACGACATGCCCCTGGTAGCCGACATCAGCGGGGTAATTACCGATATGGATAAACATCCGCTGGCAGGAGTATCTATCAAAATAAAAGGTACCAACAAAGGCACTATCAGTAATGTGGCCGGAGAATTTTCCCTCCATGCGGAACCCGGCGATGTACTGGAAATCACTTTTGTAGGATATAAGAAACAGGAAGTAAAAGTAGGCAATGACACGAAGTTGTCTATTAAGCTGGACCTCTCCAGCAGCGGACTGGGAGAAGTGGTGGTTACCGCACTGGGTATCGGCAAAAACGATAAAACAGTAGGTTATGCACTCACCACCGTAAAAGGAGAAGAACTGACCCGTACCAATTCCGTCAACCCGATTACCGCCCTGCAAGGTAAAGTAGCCGGCGTGAATATCAGCGTGATGACGGCTGCCGGTGTACAAACATCTCCCTTTATCCAGATCCGTGGCGCCAAGGTATTAGGTACACCCGGTAATAACGTGAACCAGCCCATTTTTGTAATAGATGGAAATGTGATCAACAACAACGTATCGGATGCAGACAACGCCGATGCCGGTTCTCAGCTGAAAAATCTGAACCCCGATGATTATGAATCCATCACCGTACTGAAAGGTGCTGCAGCTACTTCTATTTACGGTTCCAGAGGTATTAACGGTGCGATTGTGATTACCACCAAAAAAGCAAAAGCGGGAGACGGGTTTTTAATTGAAGTCAATTCCACCTATCAGAAAGAAAGTGTGTATCGCGCACCGATGGATTTACAGAACGTATATGGTCAGGGCGACTACGTAGAAAGAGAAGGTAATTTCAGACCAGATGGCACACAAACCAAAACAGATGCCAGCTGGGGACCTTTGATGGATGGCAGTTTACACCCTGCTGCATTCGATCCAAAGCGAATGGTACCTTATTCACCACAACCTAACAACTGGAAAACATTTTACCAGGATGGTAACTACATCAATAATAATATTGCCATCAGCAGTGCTACCGATAAGTTTAACTACCGCCTGTCCTATTCGAACAACTATACCAATGGTTTATTGCCTAACAATGGCATGAAAAGAAACTCCGTTGATTTAAAAATCGGCGCTAAATTAAATAAAGTATTCTCTACCGACTTCGGCGTTAGTTATTCCAATACAGAAGCAAAGAACTTCTTCTCCCAGGGCCGGTATTACTATGGTGGTGGACAAAATCTCGCCTTCAATACCTACTACCTGCCGCGGAACATAGATTTTGGTGATTGGTATAAAACATACCGTGCACCGGATAATACCCCTGATTATGCAGATACCTATGCAAATCTTGGTGCAGCAGTGAATGCCTTTTCCCGTTTTGATAAAAATAATTACTACCGTCACGAAAATTCCATCCTGGGATACATGCAGCTGAAAGCACAGGTGAACCCCTGGCTGGACCTGTCTGCCAGAGGTAACTTTAACTTCTACAAAATACGTACAGAAGAAAAAGATTATGGTAACGGTACCAATAATACCGGTGGTTATTATTCATCAGGTGGCAGTTATACCAGCGATTACACTTTGCTGTTTATGGCGCATGCTACCAAAACAGCCATGAACAAAGATCTGAACATCGATTTTCGTTTATACAATGAAATTTATGGCGATCGGCTCGGTGAAAGCTACGGTGCTGCTACCAATGGTCAGCTGAGCGTACCGAATGTTTTCTTCCTGGGTAACTCTTCCCTGAATATTCAAAACCAGTATTACTATGGCAGCACCAGTAATCCTGGTCCTAAATATCCTTCCCAGTTAACCATTGGTGTGGGTGGTATCCTGAACCTGAATTACAAGGAATTCCTGAACCTGGAAATCACCGGACGTAACGACTGGCGTTCTACACTCACCTATCCGGAAGCAGCAATTGGTGCGAAGAATAACTATTCTATTTTCTATCCTTCTGCCAACCTCTCTTATTCTTTCTATGATCAATTCCAGCGTAGTATGCCAGGATGGGTCACTTCAGGCCGATTAAGGGCTTCTCTTGCATATGTAGGTAACTCCGGTATTGCCGGTCCTTATCAAACAGGTGTGGGTTATTCTCCCAGCACCATCCTTAACCAGAATGGCGCTTCCGTAGGTATTGCCACACAATACAATGCCAACGTAAAACCCAACCTGGACCTGAGAGCGCAGATTTCCCGTACCTGGGAATTTGGTACCAACTTCGGTTTGTTCAAAGACCTGATCAATGTAGATTTTGCCTGGTATAAAACCAATACTTTCCACCAGTTGATTAATCTGGCCGGCGTACCGGAAACCGGTTATAGCCAGGTATTTTTTAATGCCGGTAACATCCAGAATAAAGGTTGGGAATTGTTAGTGAACATTTCACCTATCCGTGGTAAAGACTGGGGATTGGATTTTGCAGTGAACTTAGGTCATAATAAGAGCAAGATTATTGAGTTTGGTAATGGCATCAAAGACTGGAACCTCAGTGACAATTATGAAGGTGTAAGCGTGCATGCTTATGAAGGCGGCGACTTTGGTGTATTAACCACTAACGTAGGCGACTATCTGGCCAGCACCAAAAATGATCCTAAAACCGGATTTCCGTTGATCACTTATGGTGGCAGAATTAAAAGTACTGCCGGTCAGTACGACATGGCAAACTACAACCTGGTACAGTTGCCCGGCGGATCTGCTGCTCCTAAAATGGGTAAAGTAGAACCTGATTTAACAGGTGGTGTAAGTGCTACCCTGAGATATAAAAACTTCAGCTTATTTACGCAGGTAGACGGACGCTTTGGAGGCTACGTATACTCCGAATCCTATGCGTATGCAATGGGACAAGGTACGCCAAAAAATTCCCTGCAATACCGCGACCAGGCCCATGGTGGTGTAGCCCGTACAGATCCGGAGTGGAATGGTGGCAAACCAATGTATGATGGTGTGATTCCAAATGCCGTGTTCGACGCAGGAGAGATGAGTCCATTGCAACCAGCTGTGAGCATTGCCGGCATGACTTTTAAAGAAGCTTATGATAAAGGGTTGGTAGAGCCTTTCAAAGCCTCTTTGTACTATAATACTTTTTATGGATGGGAAACTAACCTGAATAACAATGGTACGATCAGCAAAAATTCATGGGTAATGCTGCGTGAAATCACGTTGGGTTACCGCCTGCCTGCTTCAATTACCAATTCCATTCATTTGAAAGGAGCCAGGTTAACGTTAACTGCCCGCAACGTTGGTTATTTGTACAGAACACTGACTGGTGGACAGAATCCGGCGTCTCTGCAAAGTAATGATCCATTCAGACCATTCATTACAGGCGGGGTACCTTTTTCCCGTAACTATGCAGCAACCCTCCACATTTCTCTGTAAAACAACTAATACATAGACGATGAAAAAGACTAATAAATATATACTTGGATTACTTACCCTCGCTCTGGTAAGTCAGTCATGCAAAAAGACGCTGATAGATATTAACACCAATCCGAATTTACTGCCGGATGTAAATCCTGAGTTCCTGTTTACCGGTGCTACCGTAGATATTGATATCAATGGACGTGACCGTCCTGCACAAAGGTATGGCGCTACCTTGAGCTATATGCAATATGTAGTACCGGATGCGGTAACTAACAGCAGTCTTTCTACCAAGTATGCCGATCCCGCCAAGACGACCGGCCCGAATCCGAATTTCTTTTTTTACAGCGACTATTTCAATGCGACCGGTCGTGATATGCACCGGATCATCGACAAAATCAATTCCCTGCCAGATGCTACCAAGGCTACTTACCAGGGATTGAAAGCCATTTGCGCTATTGTGGATGTATATCATGCGTGGAGAGTGGCAGATATTTTTGGCGCGCTGCCATACAGCCAGGCATTCAATGATGCACAATATCCGTTACCGCAATACGATTATGATTTTAACCTGTATAAGGTGTTTGATCAGCAGTTGAAAGATGCGGCTACCCTGTTGAAAAATAATACCACCAACCAGTTTGCACTGGGCAACCAGGATTTATTCTATGGTGGAGATTATGGAGAGTGGCTGGGACTGGCCAATACTTTACGTATTAAGATTGCACAGCGTTATGAAAAACGTGATGCCGCGAATTTAGCTGCCGTACTGAATGATGTGGCTACTAATTTCGCCGGTAAACTGATTGCTCCTTCTTTAACGGATCCTACCAACGACGGGTCTTTCGCCATCAACCATACCCGCGATTGGAATAATAACGTGGATGATATTAACGTGATCCTGTTTAATTACAACGCCTCCTTTTCTTTTGTAGAATATCTGAAATCCACGAATGATCCGCGTATTGGTTTTATGATCCGGCAAAATGATATGGGTAATAATTCCAATCAGTACCTGACGGTGAAAGTGGATGGAGATGCCGCAGCACAGGCAGCATTGTTGTTGCCGGAAAACCAGGTACGTTACTGGGGTAAGCATGCCTCTCCTGCTTCTGCTGGTGATGCGGCTTATGGTCCTACTGGTTTAGACAGGAATAAAACATTTACCCTGAAAGATGGTACCACGCAGAATCTGCTCTTCTTATCGGCTATTCAAACCCGTTTGTTTGTGAAAAACGGTGGTTTTGGCGGATTTGATCAGCGTTCCAAGCAAGTGCTGATGCATACCGATGAGCCTTACTCTGATGGATCAACGATTAAAATGAAGTCTTTCTTCGTAACGTATGCAGAAACTTGTTTTATGATGGCGGAGATAGCCGAAAAAGGTGGCAACGGATTAGGACAAACGGCCTCCCAATGGTTTTATAAAGGGGTTCAGGCTTCCTTTAATCAATACCAGGCTTTTGCCGTGGCTACCAAAGTGCCGAATGCAGACGCCATTAGTTTGGGTGCTTTTGCCACGCCAGCAGGTATTCCATACAAAGGGTTGCCCAGTATTTATTCTCAGTCCTGGGTACATTTCTTAATGCAGCCGGATGAAGCATGGGCCATGTGGAAACGTACCGGTTATCCACAGTTCACAGATGTAAGACCAGGTAATAATGGTAAAATAGGAGATGGATCTTCTATTGCCTACCTGGAAAACTTATGGGATGGTGGTAAGAATTTGCTGATTGCCCGCCGTAATAGTCTGAACGTGAGTTCTACACTGAACCAGGACAATTACAATACAGCAGTACAAACGATGATAGCGAAAGATCCTGCCTATGGCGCCAGTGCAGCCGATACCAAGGGTAGAATATGGTGGGATAAGAATTAATGGTAATAGCGGTGAATCATGTTGAGAGTAGAAGGGCGGGTCGACGGACCTGCCCTTTGTTTTTAGAGGGCTGTCCTGTTTGGTCCAATAATATGAAGGATTTCCCAATATATTATCTATATTTAACATGTGGAAAAACTGCTATGAAAAAACTTTTCTGTAATTTTATCCGTAAATAACAGAGAATCAATCTCAATAGCCATAATAACCCTTAACCGAATCCTTATGGACCAGCAGCATTCTATGGACCAGTACTGTCAGCAACTCCGTGATATGGGATTTACAGATGAAGCAATTGCCCTATACAAGCAACAAATGGAGCAGGCTATTGCGCATAATAAGGACTGGAGCGCGCAAATGAACATGTTCGCTGAGAATATAAAGCAGTTTAACCAGATGTTTTCCGGTGATGATGCCGACGTGAATGACATGGATGAAGCGCCATTACAGGTGATACTGAGTCCTGATTCACGTTTGGACACCGAGCAACAATGGGCGGTTGCCTGCGGAGCAGATATTGCTTTTGTGAACCGTCAATACCTGAATGATGTTACCACGGGGTTGGATAAACATGACTGCCGGAATCAGTTATCGGAATGGTGGGATATCGATAGTACAGAAGAATTGCAGGAGATGATTGCCTGGTTGCAGGATAGTGGTCATCGCATAGAATACGATATTATATGGCAGGCCATCAATACCGTTTCCATGAAGGAAAGCAAGGCTTTTTTAAGGGAGTTTATTGCGACCAGCGATCTGGAGGAAGCAGTGGTAATGGAACGTTTACGCAACACCCGTGATGCGCTGGAGCTGTTCAGGGAAAAGAAGCTGATTGATAAAGACCTGCAGCCGGATATGCTGATCTGGGATTTTGGCCGTATTATTAATCTGAGCCGTGCCGGCTACGATGCCGGGTATATCAGTTATGAACAGGCGTTGGAATATATTATGTGGGGCATACCCCTTATTAAAAGAACCTATACTTCGTGGAGGCATCTTTCTCTTTCTTACCAGTTTGCCCGTTGCGTTTGGAATGGTATAGAAATGGGTAGTTTTGAAGCCCTGTATAATAACATGGAATACTTGCTGGTAGCACCGGATAGCCCCTGGAAAGTGTTGGCTTTTCAAAACACACAACAGTTATTTTAGTGTACTATTCTCCGTTTCCTTACGCTAGTGTTCCGTAATTCTGTTTAGCTCGCTGTCTTTCAGGTGTAATAAGATATGTTTGGGAAGTAGTGGACTATCGAAAGCCAGGTCCACAGAGGTTTTCTGAAAGTCTTTCACCTTTGCTACCCGGTGAAATATTTCGTAGAGTGCAATGGGTTCTTCATTAAAACTCACGCAGGTGCTGACAAAGTTCAGTTCATTAATCACATAGCCGGGTCTTTTCATTTTGTCTTCCACATCTTTCAGCCGGCCAATGAAATGACGTTGACGGATAAACGTAGTACTGTTCATGATGATAAATATATAGCTGGCATAAGAAGTTATTTTGCCATAGTACATATGATTGTCTTTGCCGGTGCGCTCCACGAGGTATTCATCTCCCGACTTATAAATTTCCAACGCAGAACGCCAGATACGTTCAGTGGATTTTTTCCCTGACTTATAGGGCAGGTTGCGGTTGTAGCAGTACCAGTATCCTACCAGGTGATCTAATAGCCGGTGGTTGGTAGCGGCCAGCGGGATATTGATTTTCAGTTCATGAAAAGGGAATATTTCTGTCGCGTTGTTGATAAAGTCGATATAGCTGCTGAACCCCAGCGCGACGGCTATTACGTTGAGTTTAGAAAAATTTGGACTGCTGAGGGAAGACAGGGCCGCGCTGTTTTTAGCGGCTTTCAGTTTGCGGATGACCAGGTGCTCATAAAAATAGTTATCACCAAATAATGGGGGTGGTGTGCTTAGTTTTTTATGGCGTTGTTGTTTGGTAATAACGGTATTAAATTCCGTTACAATAAAACTCCATTCGGTCTTTGAAACGTCTTCCCAGCTTATCTTTTTGAGGTATTGGTGCGCTATATAATTCATTAAGCGCTCCAGGTTAAGCAATTCTTCCTTACTCATGATAATACGATTATAATACGCATATAAGTCCCCGTAAGATATGCAGAATACTTTAGTCTTGTTGCTTTGATGGATATTTATTTCAACAAAATAAAACAAGAAAATAAGATGAAAAACAATCACTTTATTGCTTTATCGCCGGGCACGCTGCTGTGGCAGCAAATCAGCGAATTCCGGCTGGATGATCCGGATGCGGCGGTCCCTTTTTCCAGGAAGCTGGCCAGGGAAAACAAATGGGATGCGGCTTTCACGCAACGGGCCATACAGGAATACAAACGCTTTATTTATCTCTGTTGTATTTCTCCTACCGGCGCTTCGCCTTCAGAAATTGTAGACAAGGTATGGCACCAGCACCTGCTTTACACACAAAATTACTGGGAGGCTTTTTGTGAAAAAACATTGGGGCAAAAAATTCACCACTATCCTTCTTCCGGTGGCCCTTCCGAAAAACAAAAGTACATCGCGTGGGAGGAAAGCACCCGGCAACAATACCGGCAATATTTTGGAGAAGATCCTCCGGCAGCCATCTGGCCTGATCATTCCGCCCCCGCCACGTTACCTGTAACCCAACGATTATCTCTTTTTCGCAAATATTGGTTCCCCTTCCTTCTCTTCTTCCTTTCTGTCTTTTTATTTCCCGGTTGTAGTAGCGATAGTCTCCCTGGTGTTGTTATTGTTGCGATCCTCGTTTTCGGTTCCTTTGGCGCAATGGCCGTGAATAAGGAGGATAAAAATCCAAAGAAAAATAACACCGGTGATGGTAGTAACTGTAGCAGTGGCAGTAGTTGCAGCAGTAGTTGCGGAAGCAGCTGTAGCAGTTGCAGCAGTGGTTGCGGCGGATGCGGTGGTTCCTGAAAATTTAAATATGATACGATGAAAGAAAAAATGATCGTCCCCGCCTGGGGATATGTATTCCTCTTTGCAGCGATGCTGGTTCCCTTCCTTTATGTGCATGCGGTTACGGTGCAGTGGAACCCTTTTGCGGTCAAGGGGCCGTTGTTTGTCCGTTTTTACGGAATTTATTTAGGTGGTAGTATGGTGGCCATATTGATTTCCCGTTTGTTACAATTTCCTCCCGATTTTTATGTGCTGTTGAGATGGATGTTTATTTTTATATTCGCGATTGGACTTGCCAGGCTTTGCCAGGGTATTTATCATCATAAGCCGGTGGGGTACCTGGTGTTGATGTTGGTAGTGGAAGGAGTACTATGGGCAATGGGGAAGGTGGTATTTCATAAAAAGAGATAGACGGATGTCTATCTCTTTAGGAGCTGTAGGGGATCTCAGAGTGTTTACATAGAATAGAATAACATTAGCAGGTAGATATTCTTACCCTTCAACTGGATATTAGTTTTTGGAGTAACGCCGGATGAAATGTGCTAGGTTTTCTGACCAGATTGGTATAATATTATTAATTAATTTTATGTAAAGTGACAATGGTAACAACAATGGATGAAAGTATCTTGATCGCAAGTTGTTGCGCAACTTCATCCTTGTTTTTTTGAATATTTTAATGCAAAGATCTTTTAGTCA
>NZ_DATCVJ010000609.1:0-17733 GCF_036566945.1 Chitinophaga sp.
TATTGATGATATGCAGATAAAAGGTGCGGACCCCGCCGGGAGGCACATTAACGTTGAACGCATAGTGATTCCACCTTTCCACGCCACCGTTGTCTAACATCAAACCAGTTTGCATCAATAGCTGTGGGGTATCTCCAGGTGCCTGCATGTACCAGTACATATAGTCGTGCCAGCCGGAAAACAGCTGGCAGGAAATGGCTGTGTTGTTATGGTTTTTGACAGTAAGCCTTAACCAGCAATTGTTTACCCGCCCATTATTTTTAGGATTGCTATGGAATAATTTGTCCTGATGGGTAAAGGGTAGCTGGCTCACCTGCGCTACTGTCAGGTGTTGGTTGTCGTCGGTAAGAACGTTGATATAGGGGCGCAGATCCATATTCGCGGGTGCGAATGTAGTATCTGTTATCAGTGTATCTACTGGGGTACGATCCGTATTGGCAAAGGATTCTGCAGTGTAACAGTACAACAGCAGCATTAAAATAATGCGCTTCACAAGGTGTTATATAAATTTAGTTAGAGCAATTTGTCAATAGCTTTTGCCATTGCCTCATCCTTAGCGGTAACAATATTTCCTGCATCATGTGTGCTAAGAAATATTTCTACTTTATTATAAACGTTGGTCCAATAGGGGTGGTGGTCCATTTTTTCCGCGACCAGTGCGACTTTTGTCATAAACGCAAATGCATCCCGAAAATCTTTGAACTCAAATGCCCGGTAAAGCTGTTTATTTTTTTCTTCCCACATAAAATAACAGGGGTTTTAAAATGTAAAACTGGGGTCTGTCATGGAATCTGGTCAAATTATTAAGCGCCGAAGCATTGTACCTGTCTTAAAAAATAAGGTTCATCTTATTCTTGATCTCTCTGATGTCCAGTAAAGATACTAATTGTACAAGCGGAACAAGACGTAATTCTTCCAATAATTTTTTCACATCGTTTGGTTGGTAGTAATCTCCCTTGATCATCCACAGAAAATCGATCTGTTTTAGTTCTGGTAGCAGGAATTCTGCCTGGCAATGATTATTATAAATATAGTGTGCTACTGAATTTGTGGGTTCGTGAAACTCAAATATGGGGAAATGAAAGGACCTTGTTTTCTTGGAAATCGTGATTTCCAGGTGGTTATTCACCCGGAAATTAGTGTGTAACTGGCGGTTAATGTGCCAGCACAACTGGTAATCACGCGAGGTAGCGGCAACGCCAATCAGGTGAGTGTTCTCAAAAAAATCCTCCACCAATTGGTCCTGGTCCAGCTTTAACTTGAGTATTGTCATATAGAAAAGTAACGCTCACCCTGCCCGGATGTTGAAAAAATAATTATCCTTTCTTCTTACTGTCCTTTTTGGAAGAAGGTTGTCCCGGGTCCCAAAATACGGCTTTAAAGTTTTGTATTTTATCTTCTTTTACAACAACTCCTTCCTGTTCCAGTAATTCCTGCATCAGGGTAGGGGTGGCAAAATGGTGTCTGCCACTAAGTTCACCTTTGCTGTTGACCACCCGATGGGCCGGCACGGCAGGTTTGGCACTGCCGGCCGCATTCATTGCCCAGCCTACCATACGGCCTGTTAGCTTTAAGCCGGAGGCGTCAGCAATGGCACCATAAGAGGTGACCCTGCCGCGTGGTACGGTGCGTGCTATTTTAAATACCGTTTTGAAAAAAGATTCCTTTTCACCGGTCTCCTTTTCTTTCTTCCCTGCGCTGGGCAAGGAGGGTAGTTCTTTTGGGTTCAGGTACTTTTTCATAATCAAAAGGACAATGTCTGCAGCCGTTGCCACAACAAAAGCCACGGTCGAGGTGAAACTTTTCGGTAAATACCATATAGCCCTGGGCGTTATAGTAAAAATCAATCTTCTCCACCAACGGTTGCTTCATCTGAAGGCAGTTTTATGCTTTGCCAGTTCAGCGGGGCGGCAGGCAGTTGAAATTTCAGGTAACGGATTGTTCTGCCATCTGCCAGGTGCATTCCTTCATAAAAGGTCTGGATCTTTAACAGCGGTGGAACTTCCGGTAATGCATATACGTCAGGAATATCTTCCAGCAGGATACATCCGGCGGCGGCAATCACTTCCTGTGTGAAAGCATAAAGCTGCGGAGAGTCTGTTTTCAGGTTAATGGTAGCTCCCGGTGCCAGCAATGGCTGAAACAATTGAAGGAACTTAGGGTGCGTCAACCTTTTCTTAGACTTGGAATTGCGCAGGAAGGGGTCCGGAAAGGTGATCCAGATGTCCTTTATTTCTCCTGGCGCAAAGTAATTGTTGAGCTTGTCTATTTGTGTGCGTAAGAAGCCTGCATTAGGTACCGGCTCTTCGAGCGCCGTTTTAGCGCCTCTCCAGATGCGGTTACCTTTAAGATCTACGCCTAAAAAGTTCTGATCGGGGAATAGCCGGGCCATACCCAGGGTGTAATCTCCTTTGCCACAGGCCAGCTCTAATGTAATAGGGTGGCTGTTTTTGAAGAATTCATTCCATTTTCCCTGCATACCTTCCGGGTATATCAATACGTTGGGGAAGGTTTCGATTTCAGCAAATCGTTCTAGTTTTTTTTGTCCCATTTGCGGCAAAAATACTGGGATTTTTTGAATGGAAGAGGGATTATAGCCAATTAGGTGCCGGGAGGCGGAGGATGGTGCAGGCTCCGTCGGACCTATGTTTAAAACAGGCCGTGTACCTGTAGTAGCACTGCAGCAGAGGTGGACTTGATGCAGGGGTGATGTCCGGATATGTAAATTGAATCAGCAAATGGATGGAGGTGAGAAGTGGCCATAGCAGCGGTAGTACGCATAAAAAAAGCCCGTAAGCATGATAACTTACGAGCTCTTTAAACCAATTAAGCTGTAGGAGGAGGAGTCGAACCTCCACGGGGCAGTTAGCTGTAGCACAAGTAAGATTAGTGGTCAACCCAATTATACTACGTTTATCCTGTGATCCCCACCCTCGAGACAAGAGGGCATGTCTGCCAATTTCATCATCCCACAATGTGTTTAAACCGTTACCTGTTATTGCTTTCCGTTAACCTGTTTGGTAATGATTATGATGCAAATCTAAAGAGAAGGGTAGTTTTTTGCAAATTTTTTAAGAGAAATTTTGGAATTTTCGATATTTTTTAAATATTTGCATATAACTTTAAAACATTCAAAAACAAATTGTAAAAATGAGCCACAATTTGAATATTGACAAACTCGATTTGCAGATTATCAGCGAAATGATGTCTAATGCGGAGATCTCTTACGCCGACCTGGGGAAGAAATTATTCGTTTCCGGCGGAACTATCCACGTGAGAATGAAGAAATTGCAAGAACTGGGTGTAGTTAAAGGTACAAAATTACATGTAGATTTAAAAATGATCGGCTATGACGTGATCGCTTTTATTGGTATTTACCTGGAAAAAAGCTCCATGTATGATACGGTGGCCAAGGAATTAAGGAAGATCCCGGAAATGGTACGCCTTAATTATACGACCGGAAGCTATAGCATGTTCGCGGAAATCATCTGTAAAGATATTACCCAGCTTCGCCGTATCCTTCATGATGAATTGCAGAAAATCAAAGGTATTGAAAGGACTGAAACCCTGATCTCCCTCGAAGAAAGCTTTTACAGAACAATTAACGTGGTGGAATAAGATGGATTTTTAGGAATGGGAGGGTTGAGCCCTGTTACTTTTTCATTCTTAATTATTAAATTCCACTATGGTTACAGCAGAAATTGCCGAAAAAATTCAACGGCTGGAAGAAAAGTATGCCGCCATGGGTCAGAACCTGTCATCCTACCTGGATGGCCTTCTGTACGCGGACTACCTCACATATTGGGACTATATTCAGTTGGATGTGTTGCTCAATCTGCAACATCCGCGCACACCGATTCCTGATGAAAGAATATTCATCATTTATCATCAGATCACGGAATTGTACTTTAAGTTATCGCTGCAGGCGATCGAACAAATCAGTCTTGCACCCGTACTGTCAGCTGAAATTTTTATTACCCAGCTAAAAAGGATCAACAACTATTTCCACAGTCTTATCAACTCATTTGAAATAATGGTAGATGGGATGGATAAGGAACAGTTCCTGCAATTCCGCATGGCGCTGTTACCTGCCAGTGGCTTCCAGAGCGGACAATTCCGCATGATCGAAATTTGCTCTACCCGGTTAAATAACCTGGTATATGAACCTATGCGCCCTGATATGGAGCCACTGGAACTAAAAAGTGTGCTCGATCATATCTATTGGAGAAGTGGGGCCACAGAATTGGCTACCGGTAAAAAAACACTGACCCTGCGCCAGTTTGAGCTGAAATACATGGATACTTTCCTGCAACTGGCTACCCGCTACAAGGATTGTAACCTACAGGCATGCTATCAAAAACTTACACCGGAAGCACAGGCCGAAGTAATGCCCCTGCTAAAGGAATACGACCTCAACATCAATGTGCGCTGGCCATTGATGCATTATAAGTCTGCTGTCAGATACCTGCACAAAAGGCCGGAAGACATTGCCGCTACCGGTGGTACCAACTGGCAGCAATACCTCCCTCCAAAAAACAAGCGTATCGTCTTTTTCCCCGAACTGTGGACCGAAGAGGAACTTAATAACTGGGGGAAACTGGCCATGGGCGAGTAATCAGATATTCTGCGTTGTAAATCTTCTTATGTAATATGCCAGCAATGGTACATCTGCTTTTTCCAGCGGATGTGCCGTATCCGGCAGTATTGTCAGCTGCGCCAGCGGCAAGGCTTTATACACTTCAATGGTTTCCTGAAAAGATACCATGTTATCGTGGTCGCCCATCATCAGCATGCAAGGGGTAACAATCTGTGCATAGTCGGGATGCTTCAGCAACGACTGATGTCCTAACTCTTCAATCAGCAGCGCAGTACGGCTAACCACCGTTTTCCAGTCACTGGCGCTATGTCTCTCTTCCAGTACCCGCGCAAATGCCGGCACTTTTTCTTCAATCAATGCAGGGTTCAGCTGTCGTACTTCCTTACTGGCGGTGGCTTCATTCCAATTGTATTTGGTAGCCAGCGTAATTACACGGCCGGTTTTTTCCGGATAGTGGCGAGCCAGGTACATGGCTACATACCCCCCCATGCTATATCCGAAGATATGCACAAAGTCAAGCTCATGGCGCTCCAGATAGGATAATACTTCCGCCGCAAATACCTGTACACTGAATCCCTGCTCTGAAAAAGGCACGTCACCATGCCCACTGAAATTAAGCAGATGCACGTCGTAATGTTCCGATAGTTCGGCTGCCAGCGGTTGAAATTGTGAAGCGGCGCCCAAAGCACCGTGTAAAAAAAGTATGGGGAGTTTATTTGTTTGCATTGACTAAAACTAGCAAACATTTATGGAAAAGCATAAAGGATAAAGCAAAAAGCTATTGAGACGATTTTTTGTCTTACTCAGGATTATACTGATTTTGATGATTTCCAGGATTTATTTACTGATTAATAAGATTAGAAAAGATTAACGAAGATCAACAACATATGATGTTCATCTTCGCTAATCTTTTTCAATCCTGAAAAAAACAATCGTGAAAATCATCAAAATCAGTATAATCCTGAGTAAGACAAAAAATCGCCTCAATAGCTTTTGGCCTTCTGCCTTCAGCGCCAAATCATCTGGCCAGGTAGGCGCCATCAATAGGATAATAGCTGCCGGTTACGAAAGAAGATTGCGGAGAACTTAGCCATAATACCAATTCTGCTACTTCTTCCGGCTTGCCTAACCGGCCTATAGGATGAAGACTTACCAGTCCATCCATCTCCTGCTGGCTCAGATGTTTGGTTAATAATGGTGTTTCAATGAATCCCGGACCTACTGCATTGATGCGGATGCCTTTGGCAGAATATTCTACGGCTGCTGCCTGTGTAAGCCCAACCACACCATGTTTGGCGGCAACATAAGCACAGGAGCCTGCAAAGCCCACTGCTCCCAGTATAGAAGCCATATTCACAATAATACCGCCGCCGGCTTTTTCCATGGCAGGTAACTGGTAACGCATGCCATAAAAAACACCATTTAAATTTATGTTGATCACTTTTTGCCACTCTTCCAGTTTGTATTCACCCGTAGGCGCCGCTGCTCCACCAATGCCGGCATTATTACAGGCAATATCCAGCTGTTTGAACTCCGCCAGGGTTTTGGCTACCAACTGCTCACAATCACCCGGACTGCTACTATCGGATTTTATAAAAATGGCTTTGCCTCCACTGCTCTTAATAGCGTCTGCTACTGCGTTGCCGCCCTTTTCATCAATATCACTGAGCACTACGCTGGCCCCGTTCTTAGCATACAGTTCTGCTACACATTTGCCAATGCCGGAACCTGCGCCTGTTACCAGCGCTACCTTGTTTTTCAATCCTTCCATAACAAACATTTTTGCACTTATAAACAATACACCCTTATGAAATGTTCCTCATATTTTTTTATTATGTTTGCATAGATGTTGCCGATTAATTTTCTTCACTTAAGATGTCCCATCATCAAATCATGTTTTTTTAAATACTAGTAATGGAATACAATACCACGCGTAATTACCTGATAATGAAGGAATATGGCAGGAATATCCAGAAAATGGTGGAGTACCTGGTAACCATAGAAGACGACGATGAGCGTCAGCGTAATGCTATGGCGGTGATAGAGCTCATGGGTACGCTGAATCCGCATTTACGTAATGTGGAAGACTTCAGGCATAAATTATGGGACCATATTTTTAATATCTCCAGCTTTAACCTGAAGGTGGAATCACCTTATCCAATCCCCACCATTGAAAAGCTGAGAGCAAAGCCCGACAGACTTCCTTATCCAAAAAAATATCCCAGGAACCGCCACTTCGGCAAAAACCTGGAAATGATCATAGATAAAGCCCTGCACGAAGAAAATCCTGATAAAAAAGAAGGATTTACCCAGTGCATTGGTAATTATATGAAACTGGCCTATACCAACTGGCACAAGGAAAGTGTACACGATGATGCCATCAAGGCAGAATTGCTGGCTATTACCGATAACCAGCTGGAATACCATCCCGGTCATACTTCGCACGTAGCCAGTCCTGCCAGCTTTGGTGGCGGCGGTGGTAATGTTGCCGGAGCAGGTGACCAGTTCCGTTCTACCAAACGCAAAAGCTTCCAGCAGAATAAATTCAAAAGCAGCAATAACAGCGGCGGTGGCGGCAAAGGCAGGGATAATAACAATAACAACAAGCACAATAACAAATACAACAAAAACAGGAACAAGTGAGTAGTGCTTTTGAAGTAAGAGGCGGCAACCGCTTAAAGGGGGAAATTATACCCCAGGGTGCCAAAAACGAAGCTTTACAAATCATCAGTGCAGTGATGTTGACCGCGCAAAAGGTAACCATCACCAATATTCCGGATATAGTAGATGTAAATCTGCTGATAGAGTTGTTAGGAGATGCAGGTGTAAAAATAAATCGTATAAGTCGCGATACATGCGAGTTTCAGGCAGATGACGTAGATCTGAAATACCTGGAAAGCCCGGAATTTAAAAAGAAATCAGGCAGGCTCCGTGGTTCCGTAATGACTGCAGGCCCCCTGTTAGCCAGGTTTGGTCGCGCATTTATTCCAAAACCCGGTGGCGATAAAATAGGTCGTCGCAGACTGGATACCCATATTATCGGTTTCGAAAAACTGGGTGCCCGCTTTGTATATGATGCAGATGATAACTATTTCCGCCTGGAAACAGCAGGAGGACTGAAAGGTACCTATATGCTGCTGGATGAACCCAGTGTTACAGGTACTGCCAACATCGTAATGGCAGCTGTACTGGCCGAAGGAACTACCACCATCTACAATGCCGCCTGCGAACCTTATCTGCAGCAGCTTTGTAAAATGCTGAACCGTATGGGTGCACGCATCAGCGGGGTCGGTTCCAATCTCCTCTCTATTGAAGGTGTAAAAGAACTCGGTGGCTGCGAACACAGCATGCTGCCGGATATGATAGAAATCGGCTCTTTTATTGGCCTCGCAGCGATGACGCAAAGTGAGATCACCATAAAAAATGCCGGTGTTGAAAATCTGGGTATCATCCCGGAAAAATTCCGCCAGTTAGGTATTCAGCTGGAAATCCAGGGAAATGATATCTATATCCCTTCCCAGGACTCCTACGAAATACAAACTTTCCTGGACGGTTCCATTCTTACTATTTCAGATCATCCATGGCCCGGCTTTACACCGGATCTCCTGAGCATCGTGCTGGTAGTAGCCACACAGGCAAAGGGAAGTGTAATGATTCACCAGAAAATGTTTGAAAGCCGCCTGTTCTTCGTTGACAAGCTGATAGATATGGGTGCACAGATCGTTTTATGCGATCCTCACCGTGCAGTGGTGATTGGTTTGGGCCGGCAGCACCCGTTGCGCGGTATTACTATGTCATCACCCGACATACGTGCCGGTGTATCTCTCCTGATTGCTGCACTGAGCGCTGAGGGAAAGAGCACTATCCAGAACATTGACCAGATAGATCGTGGCTACCAGTATATCGACGAGAGGTTGAGAAAGCTGGGAGCAGATATAAAAAGAGTATAAACAAGAATATCAGTTCCGCTGCATTTTCTAAAAGCTAAAAGCTAACGGCTAATAGCTGGTTCAGCCCAAATTCCAGTAAAACATTTTACCGGTTTTTGGGTTTTGCATTTGAAGTCATCAGCGATATTGATTTTAATAATAGTAATGGAAAAGAAGATCATCATCATTACCGCACCTTCCGGGGCTGGTAAAACTACCATCGTAAAAAAACTACTGGCGAATATGCCGGTATTGTCTTTTTCTATCTCCGCCAGCACCCGTACTCCGCGCGAAACGGAAGTACATGGGAAGGACTACTATTTTCTCTCTGCCGATGAATTTCATCAGCAAATAGAAGAAAATGCCTTCGCAGAATATGAAATGGTATATGCAGGTAAATATTACGGCACCCTGAAAAGTGAACTGGAACGCATCTGGAATAACGAGCAGATCCCAATGGTAGACATTGACGTGAAAGGAGCTTTATCTATCAAAGAAAAATATCACCAGCGTGCGCTGACTATTTTCATACAGCCGCCATCGTTAGATGCCCTGCGGGTAAGACTCAGTGAAAGAGGTACAGAAACCCAGTCTTCCCTCGACGAACGCCTGGCCAAAGCCCGCTACGAGCTGTCTTTCTCGCATGAATTTGATCAGATTGTAGTAAATGACGAACTGGAAAAGGCATATGAAGAAGTAAAAAAGCTGGTTACAGATTTTTTAAATATAAAGTAGCGGCGTGATTGTTGGTTTTCCTAATTCGTTATTTTTGTTAGGATGGACGGATACACAATAATTATTTTGGTTTTCCTGGTTTTGCTGGCTGGTTTCTTTTCAGGTATAGAAGCAGCATTTGCCAATGTTAATAAACTTAGCATTGAACTCAAAAAAAAGCAGGGCCGGGCTACTGGTAAAATTTTAGCCGGTTTAAATGAAAATCCCAGTCGCTTCCTGGCCACCAGCCTGGTCGGATTCACAATTACTGTTGTCATTTATGGCATCATGGTAGCAGGTGTTTTTCAACCGGCATGGGATTCTTTCATGGGCCAATCGGCCGCCTCCGGTATGCAGCCCTTTGTTATTTTCCTCGAGGTAATACTGGCTGCGCTGATTATGCTGTTCATGGGATTTTTTATCCCAAGAGCTATTTTCAGGTCCCGGCCGGAAGCTTTGCTTGGTTTCTTTGCATTGCCCATATCACTGGTCGCAAAACCACTTTACGTAATCGGTAATGTACTCGTATCAATATCCGAGTGGATGTTGAAATATCTATTCAACGTAAGATTGGTAGAGAACGGGGAATCCTTTACCCGCGTGGATGTAGAGCATTTTATCCGGCAATCCCAGCAGCACTTTGGTGAAAACAACCAGGAGCTGAATACAGAATTGTTCGAAAATGCTTTATCGCTTGCACACGTAAAAATCCGTGGCTGTCTTATTCCGCGCAAAGAAATAGAAGCGCTGGAAATACAACGCCCTATTGGTGATGCGAAGAAAAAGTTCATGGAAACAAAGCTGTCGAAGATTGTAATCTACGAAGGCTCCATCGATAATATTCTCGGATATATTCATCAGCTGGACATGTTCAAGGACCCGAAAGAAATCAATAGCATCATTCATCCTATTCTGGCAGTACCGGAAACAATGAGCGCCATAGACCTGCTCAGCAAGTTTAATAAGGAACGCAAAAGCATCGCATGGGTAGTAGATGAATTTGGCGGCACAGCGGGAATTGTGACCATTGAAGATGTATTGGAAGAAATTTTCGGAGAAATAAAAGATGAACATGACGAAGAAGAGTTTGTAGAAAAGCAGATTGCAGAAAAAGAATACATTTTCTCCGGTAGATTAGAACTTGATTACTTGAATGAAAGATATGGTTTGGATTTTCCGGAAGATGAAAGTGAAACATTATCAGGATACATAATCAACCATCACGAAACCATTCCAAAGATCAAGGAACGCATTATAATTGACGATTATGAGTTTGATATTCTGAATGTTACGGATACCAGGATCGAAATGGTGAAGATGAAGATGTTAGTGTAAACGTGACCGTTAAATCAGTTGACTTATCGGATATTAATATGATATAATTATTTTTATAATGTTTTGATTAACGATACAATAACAATTTTGCTAAAACGTTTTTAAAAAAAGTAGTAGGAATTTAACACGGATTGTATACATTTGCTTCAGATGATGTAACACAATGATTTGATTTTTGTTAAAAGGTTGTAAAAAAAGTGTTCCAACATTGATAATAAAATAATTCTTGTTATTTTTGTATTACAATATAAAACGCGACCAGGGATTCTTACTTATTCTGAACGCTTGCCATCAATTAGGTAGGTAGTATAACTGGAAGCTAAAGACATTCTCGAATTCAACTTTTTTGGGGTTAACAAACAATGGATGAAAGGCCGGCTCTTGATTCTTCTCGGGCTGGCTCTTTTTTTTTCTCTACTGCTCCATTCCTCTTTTCTCTTTTATTTTTCTTTTTACTTACCGGATCTTACTTTTTTACGTACCTATTTCTTCAAAGGACGAATTAACTACTTAAAGCAACATTAAAATAGGGTACTTTATAAGTGTCTTACTGTAATTTGTAGTATTCAACCGCTATATTTGTGATCCTTAAGAAGAAACTGTATTCAACATCGTTCGACCGTATAAAGTATGTTAAAGAAATTTTTCTCAAATAATGAGGATAAGGCAGAGATGTCTTTTTTCGATCATCTGGAAGATCTCAGGTGGCACCTCGTAAGATCAGCATTAGCACTTGTTGTATTCAGCACCTTTGGCTTTATATATACCCAGCAGATTCTGGACAATGTTATTTTCGGACCCACCAACGCAGATTTTCCTTCTTATGTGGCGTTGTGCAAAATCAGTCATTGGGTAGGACTCGGAGATCAGCTCTGTATTACCCCTGTAAAGGTCACATTTTTGAATTATAAGATGGTCGGGCAGATTATGCTGCAATTTAAACTGGCGTTCATAATCGGCTTTATTTGTGCCTTTCCTTACATTTTCTGGGAGTTCTGGCGCTTCGTTAAACCAGCGCTCAAGGAAAAAGAACTGAAAGGTGCCAGAGGTGTTATTTTCTGGGTATCTTTTCAATTCTTCCTCGGAATATGTTTTGCCTATTTCCTGATGGCTCCTTTTACGATTAACTTCCTCGCATCTTATACGGTAACCACCAAGGCCGTTAATCAGTTTTTTATAGATGATTATTTTGATCTGATGACACAGATCGTATTAGGTATGGGATTGTTGTTTGAATTACCTATCCTGGTATTCTTCCTCACTAAATTAGGTATCCTTACCCCGGATTTCCTGCGGGCTTACAGACGCCACGCCATTGTAGTGATCCTGATCCTGGCGGCGATTATTACCCCTCCTGATCTGGTAGATCAGCTGATCGTATTTATACCGTTATACTGTCTTTATGAAATCAGTATCTTTATATCCAAAAAGGCGCTGAAAGATCGTGAAGACAAGATGGCTAAAACCGATGTAGAAGAGTGGTCCTAATTATCGCTAACAGTAAATAAGTACCCGAAATGGAAAATAATATATTTAATCTTACGCTGCCTGTAGCTATTGGCTCCGATCACGCAGGGTTTGAGTATAAAGAAGAAGTAATCTCTTACCTGGAATCAAAAGGTTTGCAGGTAAAGGATTACGGGACCCATTCCAAAGATTCTGTCGATTATCCGGATTATGCACACCCGGTATCTACAGCGGTTGAAAGAGGGATGGCAGCTTTTGGTATCCTGGTTTGCGGAAGTGCAAACGGGGTAGCTATTACCGCCAACAAACACCAGGGCATCCGGGCGGCCATTTGCTGGGGCGCCGAGCTGGCGAGATTAGCCCGCTCTCACAACAATGCAAATGTGTTGTGCATACCTGCCCGCTTTGTAGATATTCCGGTAGCTACAGAGATGGTGGAAATGTTTATTGGTACCCCTTTTGAAGGTGGACGCCACCAGGACAGGGTACGTAAAATGGCCTGCCTGTAAGCGTTTATAGCCACATATCATTTTTTACTGTAACGAATACACGAAAATGTAGTAATATTAAAGAGCCGGCTTTCAACCGGCTCTTTTTTTGTTTCCATTCATGTGATCTGTCAATAAAAAAATACTCCATGAGAGTTGCTTTTACTGCCTTCTGTTTACTCTTTATTACAGCTGCACAAGCGCAGCAAACAACACCGGCGAAAATTGATACGGTAGCCGCCAGGTATGGCGAAACCATTACGCCCGCCGGCCTGAGCAAACAACTGCATATTATTGCCGGACCAGCCATGGAAGGCAGAGAAACAGCTACACCCGGCCAGGAGAAAGCAGCTGCTTATATTATCAGCCAGTTTGCAGCAGCAGGTTTGGCGCCGGGCGCAAATGGTAAATGGGAGCAGCATTATCCATTGTATGAAGACAGTCTCCTGACAAGCACTATTACCGTACAAAATAATACCTTCCTATACGGACGTGACTTCTTATCAGACCTGCGTTCCGGCCGGCAACAGGATATCAGCGTTAACCACGTGGTATATGCAGACATGGGGATTGTTAGCGGAGAGCGCAACGATTATAATAACCTTGATGTAAAAGGCCAGGTAATCATTATCAGAGAGGCAGTAAGAAAAGGTTTGCACCGCGATAAGGGAGGATTGGAAGATAAAATAAGAACAGCCAAAGAAAAAGGCGTAGCCGCCATCCTCATTATTTCCCCTTCTGCAGGGCGTTTCAGCGCATTGAATCAACAAAAACTCAGAAGTACAGGTCTCTACTGGCAAAAAGATACCACGGTACTGCCGAACGTATATTTTATTACACCTGCATTAGCCTCTTCCATCATGGGTATTGATAACAGTGATAGCTTGCTGGAAGATCTGGATAAAGGAAAGAAGATTCCCTCCCGGATTAACACAACCATTCATATTGTATTTGATAAATCCGCCACAGTCCTGCATCCATCCAATGTACTGGCTTATCTGGAAGGCACCGATAAAAAAGAAGAAATTGTTTTTGTAACCGCGCATTATGATCATCTTGGAAAAGAGGATGATAAAATCTTTTTCGGGGCAGATGACGATGGATCAGGCACCAGTGCCGTAATAGAGATTGCAACTGCCTTTGCCCGCGCTAAAAAGGCCGGTCATGGCCCGCGCCGGAGTATGGTGTTTATGACGGTATCCGGAGAAGAAAAAGGGTTGCTGGGGTCTCAGTATTATACAGACCACCCTATTTATCCACTCAGCCACACCGTCACTGATCTGAATATTGACATGATTGGCCGCATAGATCCGGCGCATGAAACAGATACCAATTACCTGTACATTATCGGCGATAATAAGCTCAGTTCTGAGTTACGGCCTATCAATGAAAAAGCTAACGATACCTACACTCATCTTAAACTGGATTATAAATACAATGACCCCAACGACCCGGAAGGATTCTACTACCGGTCGGATCACTACATGTTTGCACAACATGGCATTCCCATTATATTTTATTTCAACGGCACACATGCCGATTATCACGCAGCTACCGATACAGTAGAAAAGATCAGCTATGAACTGCTGGCAAAAAGGGCCCGTCTCGTTTTTTATACTGCCTGGGATATTGCAAACCGGGAGCGCAAATTGATCGTAGACAGGCACGAAAAGTAGTAAATAGCGTACCCTGCAGTAATGGAGAAATGCCTGCAAAGTAGCTGCAGTACTGGGTTTGGACCCAGCGAAAAACCTTTTTGTTTATTTTAACAATTTTTTTTAAATTTAGTATAGAGTCTTTATTCTTTAAGAATCAATACATAATTCTTTTTATGTATTTGTTGGATCGGTGAATGTAGGGATCAGCAAAGTAAAATGTTATCAGGCCATTATTTTTTTTGAGAGTCGGGCTCCCCATTAAACATTTTCAACTAAGCTGTTGTTGTTCAATCGGTATTTATAGGATCATGCGATTATTTTTCACCGGAGATGAGAAATCATGCCGGGGTTCGCTATCTGTAACCATATAAACTTACCATTATGAAAACACCTGCCACCTTTTCAATCGATAGTAAAATCTGTTCCACGAGGAAAGCACCCTTGTGTTCTATTGACCGATATTGTGACGGAAACACCTAGTATACATGCATTTTTAGAAACCTAGTTTATATTATAGTCCTGGTTGTTCAGAATGATGGGAAACGGAAACGCTTATTGCACGCAATGGTATACCCTGCCATGACACAGCTACTCTTTGTGAAACCTTAAACTGAGAATGCATGCATAATTTTTATAACGCTTATTGGTGGATCTTTTTGTTGAGAGGAATTTTTGCCCTGGTATTGGGAGTACTGGCCGTTGGTTGGCCCGGCGCTACTTTTGCCACATTAATAGTTTTCATTGGTGCATATCTTTTTATTGCGGGAATCTTTGCTATTATTGGCGCTATTGCCGCCCGCAAAACAACTGAAAACTGGGGCCTCTTTTTATTCTCCGGACTACTAGGCGTTATATTAGGTATCCTCACATTTTATAATCCGTTCGCTACAGGCGCAGCACTTATTTACCTGGTAGCTTTTTGGGCCATACTGGCCGGCTTATTTGAATTAATTATCGCTATCAGGTTAAGAAAGGTTATTACCGGTGAAGGCTGGTACATAGCAGGCGGCTTATTGACGATTATTTTCGGAATTCTCCTGGTCTCCAACCCGGTAGCAGCTGCCGTCACACTGACCTGGATGTTTGGTATTTACGCCATTATCACCGGAATCATGCTCATATCATTATCATTCAGACTGCGGGTCAGGCATTAAAAACTATAGCTAAATCTAAGACACGATACCTCTGTTTACTATTTTTTCAAAGTACCCCATATGCAAGCTTATTCTTTAACTAAAACCATTCCCATGATTATAGCAACACCCAATTAAGGCACCTGTATCTGCTGCTTTCAGCGTGTTGATACCTCCCTGTTGCATTAAAAGCGTTGCAGGTGCCCGACAGTAATCGCCGATGGAGATACGGCGGCTTACCATTACTGTCTGACTCTATTCTCCCGGCCCCCTCAAAGGGCTGTCGCCGTAGCTAATTGTGAATAATTTAAAGTTAACCGTTATGTCATCCACCGAATTTAATAACTTATTACTAGGAAACGCCGATTTTCTGCGCCCGTACGCAGTTACCTTGACTAAAGACTCAGAATCCGCCAAAGATCTTTATCAGGAAACACTGTTCAGAGCGCTGTCCAACCGCGATAAATATCTCGCAGGCACCAATATCAGGGCCTGGTTGTACACAATCATGAGAAATATTTTTATCAATAACTATCGTCGCGGCAACAGGCAGTACAGACTGTTGGACAATGCGGTAGGGGATTACCTGTTGAGTCATCAGCCATCAGCTATCGGGAATTTTGCAGAATCAGATCTGCGCGTTAAAGATGTTCAAATGGCCGTATACAATCTGCCTATCATCTTCAAACAACCATTCCTGCTATATTTTGAAGGCTACAAATATTATGAGATTGCGGCTATCCTTAACGAACCTTTAGGAACAGTGAAAAGCCGTATTCACTTTGCCCGTAAAATGCTAAAAACCCGTATTACGAGACACTGATACACTGTATTGCACATTTATTGAACCATTTTGGACTTTTGGATAGCAGAAGTCTGCAAACCCTCAGCAAGACCATTGTCAGCTGCTGCTAAAAGTACTATGAACACCCGGTAGTAAGCTTAAAATTGTTAATCATACAATGCTGTATTATCTGTACTCATTCCGCAGATAAGCGGCAGCTATGCTGTATGCTCGTTTGTGGACTTCCGTTATCCGGCCTCTTCCGGTGAAACCCCACATATATTCTCCCTAATTCCCCTGTTACACACAATTCTTTGTTAAATAACCATTTATTATTAAGGAAATTATACAATTACCGGTTTTAAACCGTTATTTAGCATACACTATTCAAATTTTTACCGGATTTCCTACGCTGTCTGTACGCTGGGTCCAACAATGCTTATATGCCGAAAGTAACTTTTAACAACAAGAATGCTATGTTCTTTCCAGCGCTGAAATCCGCTGTGGAGGACTATTTTAAGTCAAACAACATTAAAAAAACAGGTAACTGGAAATTATATCTTAAAACAGCCATCCTTATTCCGGTGGCAATAGGACTGTATGTTTCGGTATTGACGATCGCCATGCCGGCCGCTATCTCGATAACATTGTGCGCTTTGCTGGGCTTTGTACTGGCTAGCATCGGTTTTAATGTGATGCATGATGCCTGCCACGGCAGCTACTCTACCAACAACATCGTAAATGATGCCCTTGGCCTTACCCTGAATGCCCTTGGCGGAAACGCTTTCATCTGGAAACAGAAACATAATATTATTCACCATACCTATACCAACGTAGATGGTTTGGACGACGATATCGCAAAAAGCCCGGTGATGAGACAATGCAGTACCCAGAAATGGGTGCCTATGCACCGTATCCAGCATATTTACGTAGTACTGGTATATGCCATCTCTTCTTTTGCCTGGGTATTCATCATGGATTTTACAAAATACCTGAGCCGTAAAGTATATAAAACACCACTGCAACCCATGAAATTATCCGATCATATGGTGTTCTGGGGTAGCAAGGTGTTGTACCTGATATTTTATGTGGCCATTCCTGTTGCCGTGGTAGGCTGGAAAGCCTGGGGTATCGTTTTTGCAGTAATGCACGCGGTATTGGGTTTCACCCTTGCCATTGTATTCCAGCTGGCTCACGTGGTAGAAGAAACTGAATTTGAAGCAGTAGGGGAAGATGCAAAAATGATTGAGAATGAGTGGGCTATCCACCAAATCAAAACCACCGCTAACTTTGCTCCTGATCATAAATTTATTTCCTGGTTCGTAGGCGGATTGAATTATCAGGTAGAACATCACCTGTTTCCACGTATCAGCCATGTGCATTATCCCGCGCTCAGTAAAATAGTAGCGGCTAAATGCCAGGAACATAATTTGCCTTACAACTCTATTCCTACTATGCAGGGAGCTGTTGTATCACATTTCCGCTTCATGAAAGCGTTGGGGGCAAAACCGTAAGCGTTTTTTTGTCTTTCCCAGGATTATACTGATTACACTGATTTTGAGGATTTTTTCCTTTGAAGATTATAAAAAGATTAGCGAAGATCGAAGCAAATACCTGCTTTAATCTTC